>NZ_CAXBCK010000001.1:0-173710 GCF_963974425.1 uncultured Marixanthomonas sp. | reverse complement strand
CCTCAGGGATTTTAATTCCTTCAGGGGTTTGGTAGTTTTCTAAAATTCCTGCTAATACACGAGGTAATGCCAAAGCACTTCCGTTTAAGGTGTGAGCAAGATTGTTTTTACCATTTTCATCTTTAAAACGAAGCTTCAATCGGTTGGCTTGAAAGGTTTCAAAGTTAGATACAGAAGAAATTTCCAGCCAACGGTCTTGAGCGGTAGAAAATACTTCAAAATCATATGTCAAAGCTGCGGTAAATCCTAAATCACCTCCGCATAGACGCAAAATTCGGTAGGGTAATTTTAATTCGCGTAATATATCTTTTACGTGTTCTACCATCCCATCTAATGCTTTGTAGCTGTTATCAGGATGCTCGATGCGAACCAATTCTACCTTGTCAAATTGATGCAAACGGTTTAAACCACGAACGTGGGCACCGTAACTTCCCGCCTCTCTTCTAAAGCAGGGTGTATATCCAGTACATGTGATTGGCAATTGGTCTTGCTTTAATAAATCACCTCGAAACATATTGGTTACCGGAACTTCCGCTGTTGGGATCATATACAAATCATCGTTGGTGATATGATACATTTGCCCTTCTTTATCGGGTAATTGACCTGTACCACGTGCAGAATCTTCATTTACCATCAACGGAACCTGATATTCGGTATATCCAGCTTCAACATTTTTATCTAAAAAATAGGTGATTAACGCACGCTGTAACCTAGCACCTTTTCCTTTATAAATAGGAAATCCGGCTCCAGTTACTTTTACTCCCAATTCAAAATCGATCAGGTCGTATTTTTTGGCTAATTCCCAGTGTGGTAACGATCCTTCCTCTAGCGTTGGAATGTCTAATTCACGGAAAATTTCTTCATTATCTTCTTCGTCATTTCCAGCTGGTACACTCTCATGTGGCACGTTGGGAATATTGTACAACAATTCTTGCAGTTTTTCTTCCGCGGTGTTTAATTCCTCTTGCAGCGTTTTAGAATCTTGTTTTAATTGGGTTGTTTTTTCTTTTAACAAGTTTGCTTTTTGAGCCTCTCCTTTTTGAAAAAGCATCCCAATTTCTTTTGAAAATTTATTGGACTTTGATAATATATCATCTAGTTTAGTCTGGGTGTTTCTACGAGTTTCGTCTGCAGCAATAATCGCATCCAGATCGTTAGTAGCATCAATGCCTCTTTTAGCAAGTGCTTTGATAAATTGATCCTTGTTTTCTCGGATTTCTTGTACTTGTAACATAGTCCTAAAATTTTAAGAAAGCAAAGTTAGGGAAATGGAAGTTTTATTGTTGTTTTTTTATAGGTTTTTACTTGTCTTGTAAAGAAATATAGGGCTATTTATTTAGTTACTTAAAATTTTCTATGTCTTATCAGAATAAAATTACCACAAAAACATAGGTCCATTGTAGTGAACTTTAATTGAAAAAAAAGTATATGTTATAGAGAACATGGTTCCTAAGATTAAAAAGAACCATCTGAACTTATCTAGCTTGAAAAAATTATTTAAATAATAATTATCTAATAATTCAAGGAGTATTCCAATAGAATAGAAAATATTAGCAATTATTCCATAAATTAAAATACATATGATATCATTAAAACGAAAGACATCAGGGTTTTCATTAAAAATCTGCCATATGCCAAAACTAAGAACAGTTAAATTAAACCAAATTCGTTTTTTTTCCCACCATTGTAAAGAATTTGAGATTAATTGATGATTCATAGATTATTTTTTTTCCTAGCGAAGCCATCTGGGGAAGGTAAAATCCAATCAGTGTGTTTAAAATGATGCCATGGCTGGGCGGCTATATCAATTTCTGGGTTGGTTAATTGGTTATAACGCCCTGTGTTTACTCGTATATATGAATCCATGTAAACCTCTACATCTTTCTTTCCATTTTTTTCTTCAATTTGTTTAATACGCTGTGCGAGTTGCCAAAGCATATCAGGCTTAGATTTTACAGATCGTTGTTGTTTTTTACTAAGTAGCAAGTTGTAATTATAGCGTTTTTTCTCTGTATCTCCTTTTTCTTTTATCGAAACGGTTAAACTACCTGCTTTGCTACGTAGCATCATGCGCCAACTTAAACGGTGACCTTCTTCGGTCCAGAGTACGTCGTCTTTAAAAAACCAATGGCGTAACGGTAAACCTATTTGGATTATAAAATAGATGGAAAATATAGTTAGTAGTGCTGGTTTATAATTTGGTACGATGACTTCGCCTTTGGTATATAATTTTTTCTTCGGAAGAAATCGTTTTTGTAATATTTCCGAAGAAAAGAAAAAGAAAGCAAATGCCATGGACATATAAGGGAATATTCCAATCTGGAATATAATTGAGTTGAATAAATGAAAGAATATGGAAACAATAAAAGCTGCCAATCGGGTCCTTTTCCAAAGTAATAATGGGACAATTAATAAATCGAACAAAATACCAACGTATGCAATGCACCAATGCACCCAATTTTCCTGAAGCAATCCTCCCACCAACCAGTAATCGCTTTTGCTTTTCATAAAAAGGGCGGGTACACTGGCATCAAACCAGCCAGGATACCATTTTGCTATAGAACCGTATGTATAAACAATCCATACTTGAAGAATCAATATTAACAGTACCCATCTAGGCATGGATGGTGACTTAATTTCAGAGTTTTGTCTGGCATCGATAGAAAACCATCGGTTGGCTGGTAAAAAAACCATTAGCCAACATAGTAACATCATTAAGTAGTAATGATTGTTGTAAGATGATTTTTGCATTAAATAGACACAGCTCCACATAAGCGCGTAGCAAAACATACTAAACCGATACTTGTAACCTAACATAACCAAAACGCCAAAAGTGCCCATTAAAGCAAAATACCAATACATTAAATCGCCAGGTAATGGTTGTAAAAACTCAAAGCCGATAAAGTTGAATGTAAATTTGGGTTCAACTAAGGTGCGTCGTACCCAACCAGAAGCAATTGCGCCAAATCCTTCTATGGCAATTAATGCCCCAAAAACCACTCGCCATAATACGAGACCAGTATTATCTATATGTTTAAATAAAAATCTATTCACGGTTTTTAAGGAAATTCCTTGCAAATAATTCGTCTTGTTTAATAGCCTTTTTTAAAGTTTCCATTCCGTCAAATGTTTCTTCATCACGAATATGGGTTATAAACTCTATTTGTAAAGTTTGATTGTACAAGTCTTGATTATAATCTAAAAAGTGAGTTTCAATAGTTTTTTTTCTACCTCCAACGGTTGGGTTGGTGCCAATACTTGTTATTCCAAAAACTTGTTTATCGTTAATTGTGGCTTCTACCACGTACACTCCATTTTTTGGAATTAACTTATAATCTTCAGTAGGGTGTAGGTTGGCTGTCGGGTACTCTATTGTTCTTCCAATGGCTTTTCCTTGCACTACTGTTCCCGAAATCATAAATTGATAGCCTAGATATTCGTTGGCCGTACTAATATCGCCTGCCTCCAATGCCTTTCGGACTTTGGTAGAGCTTACCGCAACCTCGTCTAATTCTTGAGCACTTATTTCTTCTACTTCAAAACCGTAGGTCTTTCCATATTCTTTTAAATCATTTATATCTGCGGTACGGTTTCTGCCAAAACGATGATCATACCCAATAATTACTTTTTTGGCTTTTAAGCTATTTACCAGAATATCACGTACGTATTCTACTGCAGTTAAACGAGAAAATTGTCTAGTAAAAGTATGAACTATTAAATGGTCTAAGCCTGTTTTTTCTAGCAGTTCTTTCTTTTCTGAAAGCGTATTAATGAGCTTGATGTTTGAATCTTTTTGAAGCACCATCCGTGGATGTGGAAAAAAAGTTAGCAAAACAGAATCTAAATTGTCTTTTTCTGCGGAATGAACCAAGCGTTTTAAAATAGCTTTATGGCCAATATGAACACCATCAAACGTGCCGATGGTTATTACACAAGGTCTTTCATTATCATACTTTGAAGCTGAGCTGTATTCTTTCACCTTAGTTTCCGTTAAAAGTGTTCATAGTATTGTTTATGCCTGCCAACCCAAAAGATTCAATGGCTTTAGTTGCTTTTTCTAAGCGTTCAGGTAATTTTTTATTTTCTTCTTCATCCCATTCGCCTAAAACATAGTCTACTTGCCTGCCTTTGCTAAATTCATCACTAATACCAAACCGAAATCGATTGTATTTATTTGTCTGTAAGGTGTTTTGTATGTCTTTCAATCCATTATGACCCCCATCACTCCCTTTTGTTTTTATTCGAAGTGTTCCAAACGGTAGGTTTAGATCATCGGTCACTACCAACAAATTTTCTAGCGGTATTTTTTCTTTATCCAGCCAATATCTTACTGCTTTTCCGCTGAGGTTCATAAAAGTACTGGGTTTTAATAATAAAAAAGTGCGTCCTTTCTTTTTATGGATTGTAATATCGCCTAGTTTTTCTGTTTCCCAGGTTAAATCATGTTCTTTTGCTAAAGCATCTAGAATTTTAAAACCGATATTATGGCGTGTATTATGATATTTTGGACCTATGTTTCCTAATCCGGCAATTAAAAATTTTTTCATGGGATCACCTTCTGTGAAGGGTTGTTTTTTGGTTGTGCTAAAAAGCTTTTTAAAAAATGATAGCATTGATTAAATGTTTCAGCAGTAAAAATAAAAAAAGCATCCCAAATTATAGGATGCTTTTTGTATATCTTAAGATAGAGAGGTTTATTCGTCAGAAGATCCTTCTTTGTTTTCTCCTCCTTCAGCAGTTGCTTCAGTTCCTTCTTCGCCTTCAGCTCCTTCAGCTCCTTCTTCGTCTTCGTCTTCGTCAACTTCATCAACGATAGCTGTACGAGAAGTTCTAACTTGGCAGATTACTTTTTTGTCTTCGTGCAAGAATTCAAAATCTTCAGTTTCAATATCACCAACAGTTTTTACATCACCAATTTTCATATTAGTAATATCAACATCGATAAAATCTGGAAGATTTTTAGGTAATGCTTTTACTCTCAATCTACGGTTAATAACACGTAATACCCCACCATTTTTAACTCCAGCAGCGTTACCTGAAACACGTACCGGAATGGTCATGCTTATTGGAGTACCATCGAATAACTGATAGAAATCAATATGTAGAATTTGGTCTGTTACGGGGTGAAATTGAATATCCTGTAAAGCACAGTCAATTGTATCGCCATCTGCCAACTCTAACTCAACTCTAAAAACGTCGGGTGTGTAAACTAGGTTTTGAAATGATAATTCATCTGCTGAAAAATGAATGGTACTATCCCCTCCGTACACGACGCAAGGAACCTTTCCAGCATTACGTAGGGCTTTCGTTGCTTTCTTGCCCACGCTTTCTCTTTTAGATCCTTTGATTGTAATTGATTTCATTGTAATGAATTGTAAATTAGTATATATTAAAAATTTTGGAGTGCAAAGATGCGGTTTTTTTCTCTGTACTGAAAATAAAAAAGCGGTTATTTTACCGCTTTTCTATCTGTTTTGTTGGGGGTTACATTAAAAACTTAGAACTAATGCTTTTATTGTGGTTTACACTTAGCATGACATCAGCAAAAAGACTGGCGCAGGTAAGTACCTTTACTTTTTTACTTTCTTGACTTAACGGAATAGAGTCTGTAACAATCAACTCTTCTAATTTCGAATTTTCAATACGTTCATAAGCATTCCCTGACAGAATAGGGTGTGTACAAATGGCTCGTACACTTAAGGCTCCACGTTCCATCATAAGGTCGGCAGCTTTGGTTAAGGTCCCTGCGGTATCTACCATATCGTCTACTAGAACTACATTTTTTCCTTTTACATCGCCAATCAATGCCATATGAGAGATTACATTAGCTTTCTCACGTTGTTTATAACAAATAACAACATCGCTTTCTAGTGCCTTGGAATACGCATACGCTCTTTTACTACCACCCATATCTGGCGAGGCGATTGTTAAGTTATCTAAATTTAACTTTCTTAAATGCGGTAAAAAGATGGTAGAAGCAAAGAGATGATCTACTGGTTTTTCAAAAAAGCCCTGAATCTGGTCAGCGTGTAAATCCATAGTGATAATCCGAGTAGCTCCTGCTGTTTCTAGCATTTTGGCCACTAATTTTGCAGCAATAGGTACACGCGGCTTGTCTTTTCTATCTTGCCTAGCCCATCCAAAATATGGTAACACTGCTGTAATGTGCCTTGCAGAAGCTCTTTTTGCAGCATCGAGCATTAACAGCATTTCCATTAAATGGTCACTGTTTGGGTGTGTGGAACCAATTATAAATACACGGCTTCCACGAACAGATTCTTCAAAAGAAGGCTGAAATTCACCATCGCTGTATGTAGAGGTAATTACTTTACCTAATGGAATACCAAAGGCTTCAGCTATATTAGTAGCTAAGGTTTCACTTTGTTTACAGGCAAAAATTTTGGGTTCAGGAATAGGAGCAGACATGGTTTTTGTTTTGAAATTGGTTGTGTGCAAATGTAAAAATTAATTGTTTAGCTGATTGAGAATAGACCATAGAAATATATAGTAATTTTAAAAACTTCTTTTATTCATGATTAAACGGATTAAGATGGTAAAGATTTAGAACTAGAGTTGCCTAACGCGTTTTAGATTTTTAACTTGCCTTCCATAAAATAATTGATAACCTATAAAGAAACCTCTGCCTTGGCAGCGAATATTATGAAAATTATTTCCTACAACGTAAACGGCATTCGAGCTGCCATTAGAAAAGGATTTTTAGACTGGATACAGAGTGCTAACCCCGATGTTATCTGTATTCAAGAAACCAAAGCGATGAAAGAGCAGGTTGATACAGATGCAATTACCGAAGCCGGTTATCCGTATCAATATTGGTATAGTGCCCAAAAAAAAGGATATAGCGGGGTCGCTATATTTTCAAAAACTGAACCTAATAATGTAGCTTATGGTACAGGCGTTGATTATATGGATTACGAAGGTAGAAACATTCGGGTAGATTTTGATAATCTTTCGGTGATGAGTTTGTACTTGCCTAGTGGAACCAATATTGCCCGCCTAGAACATAAATTAGGTTATATGGATGATTTTCAAAATTATATTAATCAATTAAAGGAAGAAATACCCAACTTGGTTATTTGTGGCGATTATAATATTTGTCATGAAGCGATTGATATTCACGATCCAGTTAGGAATAAAAATGTTTCAGGGTTTTTACCAGTAGAGCGGGAATGGATAGGAAATTTTATGGATAGTGGATTTATAGACTCCTTCCGTCATTTCAACAAAGAACCACATAATTATACTTGGTGGAGTTATCGTGCCAATGCCCGCAATAATAATAAGGGATGGCGTATCGATTATAATATGGTGGCAAAACCATTACAAGAAAACCTGAAAAGAGCCGTTATATTACCCGAAGCCAAACACAGTGATCATTGTCCTTTGTTGGTTGAGCTCGAATTTTAAAATAATAATACCAAATCGATACAGAATATGCTTAAAAAATTGTTCTTCGGAATTTTTATTACTGCAATGACAACTTCTTGCGTTTCATCAAAAATCTATGATGATTTAAAAAATCGCTATGCCGATTTAAAATCTGAAAACGAATCATTAATGTCGCAATTAGACGATGGTTCTTCTAATGGAGAAGTACATTCCGTTGCTCAGTTACGAGAAGAAATTGAAAAATTAAAAGCCGAAAATACTCGGTTGGCAATGGATTTGGCTGCTTCAGAAAAAAGCTTGGCCCGTTTGCAAGAATCGTATGATGCGTTGGAGGCAAATAGCTCATCAGCACTGACTGAAAACTTAGAACGGAACCGAAAGCTCTTAACGCAATTAGAAGAAAAAGAACGTGCGTTAGCAGCGGAAAGCCAACGATTAAACAAGTTACAAAAAGATTTAGCTGCCCGCTCTAAACGTGTAGATGAATTGGAAGGGATCATTGCTGCAAAAGATGCTAAAATGAAAGCCTTAAAAGACGCTATCTCTGCTGCTTTGACGAATTTTGAAGGCAACGGCCTTACCGTAGAACAACGTGACGGAAAAGTATATGTGTCTATGGAAAACAAACTACTTTTTGAAAGCGGAAGCTGGGCAGTAAACTCTAGAGGGAGACAAGCGGTAGTTCAGTTAGGAAGTGTGTTGGCTCAAAATCCTGAAATAGCCGTGTTAATTGAAGGTCACACCGATAATGTGCCGTACGGCGGCAACGGACCTTTAAAAAACAATTGGGATCTTTCTACAAAACGAGCCACAGCAATAGTCAATATTTTGACTGAAAACGCCTCGATACCAAAAGATAATCTAACAGCTGCCGGACGTGGAGAATTTGCACCTATCGCAACAAACGCAACATCTGAAGGAAAAGCCAAAAACCGTAGGATTGAAGTGATTTTAACCCCTAAACTGGATGAAATTTCTAAGTTGTTAAATGATATTTAAATTTATTTGTCTTTTATTTATATGTTATACTCTACCAAAGAAAATTTTGAGAAAGAAAAATAACTGAATCATAAATCTAAAAGGATAAAAATGAATAAAAGTTATATCGACTACGCTAGCTATAACATGTGGGCAAACAATAGATTGGCTAACGATTTATTAAAACAAAATGAAGAGTTATTAAGTAAAGAATTGGTTGGTAGTTTCCCGACTATTCGTGCCACCGTTTCACATATTTGGCTTGCAGAAATGGGGTGGCTTTCTCGCTTACAGGGAAATGATTGGAAAGTGTCTGATGTTTTAAATTTCTTAGGTAATAACAAGCAACTGTTTGATTCTTGGCGTGCTACTTCCGAGAATTTTAAAAAATTCGTAGAAAAATCAGATTTGGAAAAAGAAATTAAATTTGAGCATAAAGGAAAACTCTTTTCAATCCCTTCACGTGAAATAATTCAGACCGTTTTTAATCACGGAAGTTTTCATCGTGGACAAGTTGTAATGATGATGAGACAACTTGGAATTTCAGATATATCGCAGACAGATTATATTGAATGGATTCGAGAAAAAGAGAGAGCCAAATTTTAATTTTTTAACTCACAAAAGCACTATAGCCAGTAATCGCTCTACCTACAATAAGGGAGTTTATTTCTTTAGTACCTTCATAACTGTAAATAGCTTCAGCATCTGCAACAAAGCGGGCTACATCGTGTTCCAGTAAAATACCGTTTCCGCCCATCACTTCGCGGGCACGGCTCACTACGTCACGGGTTCGCATACTGCAAAACACTTTGGCAAGGGAAGCATGTTCATCGGTTAGTAACTCTTCATCTTGTAATTCGGACAGACGGAAACACAATGTTTGCATCGCGGTTAAGTTGGAAACCATTTCAACCAAATGATTTTGTATTAATTGAAATGAAGCAATAGGTCGCCCGAACTGCTCACGTTTTTTAGTGTACTTTAAAGCACTTTCATAGGCGCCTCTTGCACAGCCCACGGCTTGCCAAGCAACAGCAGCACGTGTCATCTTCAGTACTTGTGCTGTGTCTTTAAAAGAGTCGCATTTCTGTAATCGATCGCTTTCTGGGACACGGCAATCTTTCATCGTAATTAGTGCATTTTGTACGGTACGGAGCGCCATTTTGTTTTCCATTTTTTCGGCTTTAAAACCTGGGTTCCCTTTTCGTACTACAAATCCTTTAACTCGGTCACTTTCTTCATCTCTCGCCCAAATAATAATAACATCGGCAAAGGTGGCGTTCCCAATCCATTTTTTCTGTCCGTTAAGTACCCACTCATCGCCCTCTTTTCTGCAAGTAGTTCCTAAACCTCCAGCCACGGCCGATCCTACGTCAGGTTCGGTTAAACCAAAGGCGCCGATTTTTTCCATCCGCTGCATTTTCGGGAGCCATTCTTGTTTCTGCTCTTCACTTCCGCATACATAAATAGAACCCATCGCGAGGCCACTGTGCACACCAAAAAAGGTAGATATGGATACATCAACACGCGCTAATTCCATGGCAATAATCCCTTCCATTAAAAAGCTTTGTTCGTCGGGGCCAATGCCTTCATAGGCGATACCGCAGATGTCCAATTCGGCCATTTTAGGGATTATTTCAAAAGGAAATTCAGCTTTATTCCAATATTCATTGGCAATGGGCTTTACCTCTTTTTCCATAAACTGACGCACTTTTATTTGTATTTCACGCTGCCTTTCGGTCAATTTTAAGCTTAGATTGTAAAAATCACCATCAATAGGCGGCAAATTGTGCTGCCCTTTTTTACCTTGGCTTTTCAGCATTTTCATCAACCCTCTTAGTTGGCGGTCATCTAATTGGCCAACCGCAGTCATGACCTCAGGTAAATCTACTTTTTGCGATAATTTGCCCAAAGCATCGAGATCGACATCTTTTAAAAGCGAGATGGTTTGTTTAATTTTTGAAAAGAATGACATGCGGTGCGTTTTTAAGATTGAATCTTAAAGATACCGTGTCTGTTTTATTTTACAGCCTAAAGAAGTGTTAATTTGAGACAGCGGGTTTCAGTAACGATTGATGCATAAATCCTTTTAACGAATCGTTTTTCTGAATGTGATACCAACTATTGTTCTTTCCAAGAATTGAAACTGAATCGTTTTTTTCCAAACTAGCTATTTGCTGAAATTTGGTGGAGGAGCCTAATCGCAATTCGGCATTGTTTCGAGTTACTTTTCCGAAGATATTTGTGTTATTATTTTTAATTTTAGGGATGTCTTGTGTTTTAATAAAAGGCAATGGATTAATAGCTCCAGAATAGCCTTTGTAAATTCCGAAATGTAAATGTGGTGCAGTGGTTCTTGCGTTTCCGGTATTACCCACAAAGCCCAAGGTATCACCTTTTTTTACACGCTTTCCGCTAGAGGTTGCAATACTGTCTAAGTGAGCATAATAAATGGAACTACCAAAAATTCCATCGCGTAACCAAACTTGCTTTCCACCTAATCCACGGTTGCCTGTAGATGAAATTCGGCCATCGGTTACCGCTAAAATAGGTGTTCCTCGTTCAGCAAAAATATCGACCCCTTCGTGGGAGCGTTTTCCGCCATCTCGAGTGGCTCCCCAAAAACTTTGTATGTTTTTGTTTGTGGCACCGCTCACTGGAAAACCATAGGTGGGAACAGAATAAATTTTAAAAGAAAAAGAAGTGTTTGCTAGTATTTCTGGCTGAATAATAACTTTTATGGTTTCATTTTTTGTGTTTTCATAGGTTATTGATGCCGTATTTGGCTCATTACTTATTTTTGGTTTTTCTTGAAATACAGAATCGTTTTTCTTCTGAAATAGATCGATAAAAACCGAAAGAGAATCCGTTTCCATTTCAGTAGAAACAATGAGTTTTTCTCCTTCTTGCACAGAAACTAAATAACTATAAATAGGATTATTTCTAGCATTGAAAACTCCCGTCTCAGTATAAGGAAGCTTAATTTTTAAACTGTCGTTAAGCGCTCGATTGTAGGTGTTTTTCCATAAAGAAAATTGTAAGTTTTCATCATCGAAATCACGTTCGTACACTTCTCTAGCAGTAGGTTGTGTAACGACATCGGTTGCTTTTTGTATTTGTTTGCAACCCATTGTTATAAGGAATGTTGCAATAGCGAATATTTTTATTTTCATAGCTACCTGATACTGTGCAGAAACTGTACCAAAAATTAGCCAAACAGATGCCGGACCACATCATGTACTTTTGCTACCTTAATAATGTTTATCGTAAATTTTTGCTTCGGAAATTTGCAGTGTTTGGAAACAATGATGCTGCCAAAACCTAACTTTTCGGCTTCCAGAATACGTTGTTCTACTCGGGTAACGGGACGTACTTCACCTGCTAGACCAACTTCGGCAGCAAAACATAATGATTTGTCAATCGCAACATCAATATTAGAAGATAGCACGGCGGCAACTACTGCCAAATCAATAGCCGGATCGTCTACCGAAATTCCGCCAGTAACATTTAAAAATACATCTTTAGCTCCCAATTTAAAGCCAGCACGTTTTTCTAGAACGGCTAATAGCATGTTCAATCGTTTCGAATTATAACCAGTTGCGCTACGTTGTGGTGTTCCGTAAACGGCAGAACTAACTAAGGCTTGTATTTCAATCATCAACGGACGCATTCCTTCTAATGTCGCTGAAATAGCTGTTCCACTGAGGTCTTCTTGATTTTTAGAAATTAATATTTCTGAAGGATTAGAGACTTCTCTAAGTCCACTGCCTTGCATTTCGTATATCCCTAATTCGTTTGTACTTCCGAAACGATTTTTTTGAGCACGAAGAATTCTGTACACATGATTTCGGTCACCTTCAAATTGTAGAACGGTATCGACCATATGTTCTAAAATTTTAGGTCCGGCAATGTTTCCGTCTTTGGTAATATGACCAATTAAAATAACAGGTGTGGCAGTTTCTTTAGCGAACTTTATAAGCTCGGTAGTGGTTTCTCGTATTTGGGAAATACTTCCGGCACTACTTTCAATATGGTCTGTGTGTAGTGTTTGAATAGAATCGATTACTACGATATCAGGTTCGGTTTCTTCAATATTTCGGAAGATATTCTGTGTTTTTGTTTCGGTAAGAATGTAGCAATTTTCCGAAACCGGTTGTATGCGTTCGGCTCGCATTTTAATCTGTTGCGCGCTTTCTTCGCCTGAAACATAGAGCGTTTTATAAGGTAATTGTAACGCTACTTGAAGCATTAACGTACTTTTTCCAATTCCAGGCTCACCACCCAATAACGTTAGAGAACCAGGAACCAAACCACCCCCTAATACACGGTTAAGCTCGTTGTTTTTTGTGTTCATTCTTGCTTCTGAAACGTTAGATATTTCAGAAATGCGTAAGGGTCGAGCTGCTCTTTTTGCGATAGCTGAAGCCGGTTTCCAGGTTACCTTTTCAGCTTTTTGAATAACTTCCTCGGCGATGGTATTCCATTCGCCACAAGACGTACACTTTCCTTGCCATTTGGAATATTGTGCGCCGCAGTTTTGACAGAAAAAAGTCGTTTTTGTTTTTGCCATAATTTTTTGCTAAAATAAGTATATTTACACAAGTAATGGCGTTCCCCATGAAACAACTTTTACTTCTTCTACTATGTATAGTATGTCTGTCGGTATCTGCTCAAGAAACCGATATTACGATAAATGAACTTACTCAAAAAATAAACACTTCAGAAAAAGCAAAAAAATTGAAGTGGATGGACAGTTTGTCCAACTTTATTTTTTTTGAAACCAAACGAGAACCCGATTCAATTTTACAGGAAACTATTGAATTTGCAGTACAAATAGATTCATTGAATATTGCCATCTATCAGCTTTCAAATTGGATGGATTATTTAAATAACAGGAAAACAAACCCTGAAAAAGCGTTGCAGAAATATAAAAAATTCAGCGAACAAGCTTTTTTACTACAAAACAATAAAACAAAGGCGAAACTGTATTTAAATATAGGCGACAGCCACTATTTTTTAAAACAATATGAGCGGGCTATTAAATACTATGATACTACAGAAGTTTTTGCAAAACGTGCAGAAGAAAAAAAATTACTGGGTCTTGCAATGATGTACAAAGCGGGCACGCAAAGCCAAATGGGATACTTTGCTGAAAGTTCACAAGGCTTACAAGAATCAATTAGAATATTTAGACAATCAAAAGACACTTTCAATATAATAAGTGCTAAAAACTCACTCTCTATATTATATAGCCAAAATGGTTTTTTTGATGAAGCCAAAAAAGAACGTGACGAAGCAATTAAGTTAGCGAAAGTAATTAATAGCAAAACACATTTAATTTCATTTTATGTTAATGCGGCAACCGATGCCAAAAAACAAAATCAAACCAAAAGCAGAATTGAAAATCTGTTGATGGCAAAAAAAATATCAGATAACTCTTCTAATTCAAGTTTTTACAATTCAATTTTGTGCTCACATCTTAGTGTTGCTTATGCACAGCAAGGTAGCATTGTTCTTGCAGAAAGGTATTTACAAGAACTAGAAGAAATATTAAAATTTAATGAAAATCAACAAAACAAAGTAGATTATATTGAGGCTTTAAAAAACGTTTGGTTTGCCAAAGGAAACTATTCAAAAGCGTTGCAGTACGGGAAAGAGCACCTAGAGATGAACAGGAAAACTTCCGATTTTGAAAATGTTATGAATGCCGAAAAATTTTTGGTTGATGTATATGAAGCACAGGATAATAGCTCTCAAGCATATCAACATTTTAAAGCATACGAGAGGATAAAAGATTCCATTTCAAACGTGCAAAAAGTTAAAGGGTTAAGTTATTATCAAACCTTGTATGAAACTGAAAAAAGGGATTCACAAATAGAAGTGCAACAAAGTGACATTGCGTTGCTCGATGCCGAAAATAGGCTTAAAAACCAATGGTTGCTTTTTGGAGGTATAGGATTGTTAGGACTTTTTGGAGTAGTCTTGTTGGCACGTTCCCGGTCTGCAGTTAAAAAACGACAGAAACTGCAAGAACGATTTTTACAAGATTTAATAAAAACACAAGAAGAGGAACGAACCCGCGTGGCACGGGAACTTCATGATAGTGTGGGACAAAAATTAATGCTACTTACCAAAAGGACAAAAACGACAGGCGATGCCGATATGGAGTCGTTAGCAGGAAATACACTGGAAGAACTTAGAAGCATTTCCAGAGGTTTGCATCCAGCAACCCTTGAAAAGTTAGGTGTCACCAAAGCCATTGAAACGATGATAAACGAGGTTGATGCGAATACGAATATTTTCTTCACCAATGAAATTGAAAACATTGATGGAGTTCTAAACCAAGATCAATCATTGCATTTATATAGAATTATACAAGAAGTACTCAACAATATGGTAAAACACGCCGAAGCCAAAGCAGCTTCAGTAAACATACATCGAAAAGGAAAAACCATTGAAGCACTTATTAAAGATAATGGAAATGGTTTTGAGTATTCAGAAAAACTTAACAATGGTGAGAGTTTGGGCATGAAAACCCTATTGGAACGCGCCAAAATAATTCACTCTAAACTAACCATACAAAGTGCACATTTAAAAGGCACGTCTATTTTATTGCAAATTCCCACTTAATATGAACAATAAAAACTTTACGATAGTAATTGCCGATGATCACCCTATGTTGTTGAGCGGACTTAATGAAGAATTAATACGTAATGGATATAATGTGATTGGCCAGGCTAACAATGGTAATAAAGCGTTGAGTTTAATTTTACAGTTAAAACCTAACCTTGCCTTGTTGGATATCGATATGCCCTTAATGACTGGTCTAGAGGTTATTAAAGCTGCGAAAGAGAACGACTGTGAGACTAAGTTTATAATCCTTTCCTTTCATCGTGAGCCCGAATATGTGGTACAAGCTAAGGCTCTTCAAATTGATGGATATTTGCTGAAAGAAGACTCCTTTAAAGAAATTGGTGAGTGCATGGAGTCTGTGCTTAACGGACGGGAATATTTCAGTGAATCTTTTGATAGTGATTCTTTAAATACCGCTTCAGAAGAAATGAAAAAACTGAAAACATTAACCCCTTCTGAAATTACCATACTTAAATTAATAGCGTTGCAAAAAAATACAATGGAAATTGCAGATGAACTTTGTGTTTCCACAAGAACCGTAGAAAAACATAGAAGCAATATTATTAATAAACTTCTAATTGAAAAAGGCACCAACGCTCTTACCAACTGGGCGTTGATTAATCGTGTGGTTATTAGTGAGATTTAATAACCAAAGTCTGCTTTTATTTTATCGGCACGATCTAATAGCATATCTACCGTTATAAAATCGGTTTCTTCTTTATCAAAACCTCCTTGAAAGGTTCGCATGGCTTTTTTAGACTCTCCTATTTCTTCATAATAACGACCTAGGTAGTAATCACTCATATTTTTATCTGGATATTGCTTTTTTGCCATTGTCCCAATTTCTCGAAGTGATTCCCATTGCTTCAATTTTTCGGCTGCTGTAGCAGTTGCAATAAAATCATTTACCCTAATAGGATTTGTGAGGCCAAAAAGAGTTTCAATAGTATTGTACTTCTCTTTGAGATATTCGTCTACAGGGCTTTCCATTTTTAAAAGTACCTCATTGTATTCTTTTTTACTAATAGGACGATAAACAGAAAATATTTTTTCTAAGGCGTTAGGAATTCCCCGGCTAACTAGTGAATAATGGGTAGCACCATCAAAATTATCAAAATAATATTCAAAATTGTCTTTTTCTATTTTTTGTAGGGGTTCGTTAAGTAATTTTGTAACGTCCATCAATGATTTAATATCATCAGTTCCCGTAGCCAAATAATAAAAAACCTTGGACTCTATTTCAGGAATTCGTTGTGGTATGCGCTCGTCGAGCAACGGAGCTAAGTCTGGACTTAAGCTAATGTATCCGTTAAAAAGTGGTGGGTCTTTAAAAAGATAATAATTAATAAAATTTGCAGTAAAATCGTGACCTACAGCAATGGTAAATTTTGCCGTACGGTAATTATTATCTATATAGGGTAAGAGCTCAAGACCAATAAATTCAAAGAAATTGGCTCCTTTTTCAGCAGGGAAAAAATTAGTGTCATCATAGTTACAGTCATCATAGCGCGACTCGCCTTGCATAACGCCTACAACAATACTTTCGGGCATATCTTCCCAGTAACTCAGGTAATCTACGTTTCCGGCAACAGGCTCAAATAGATAATCGGCATCGAGAACAATAACTATGGGGTATACTTTTTCAGAGTTTGTATCGTAATTTCGAGGAAGTTGTATTTTTAATTTTCGGGTTTCCTGTAGTTTTTCGGAGTTGAATTCTTCATAAAGAATTTGTGCGGAAGTTGAAATGGTTACTATGCAACAAAGGACGAGGAATACTATTTTTTTCATGCAGGTTACGTTTTAGGATGGGAAAGATACTAAAATTTAAAAAACACTGTTTTCAGAAAAAAAGAAAACTAGCTTTTGGCTTTATTATAAATAGGAAGAAACAAAAATGATAACCCGCCAAAAATAATAATAGAGCTTATGTTTGATGTCCAAACAATCCATCCAAATGCAGTTCCGGCAGTTTCAGCAACACCAAATACAGCGAGGATTGCAGCTACAAAAAACGGGTAGCTGCCAAAGCCACTATTAGTAAAAGCAAATGCAAAGCTACCTACTACAAAAGCGATAATTACCGTTCCAATAGGAATAGAAGCGGTGTCCTCAAGCGCATACATAGCTGTATAAAAAGAAAGTAAGTATAACCCCCAGATTAAAAAGGTTTGAATAATGAAGGAAAATTTCTTCTTCATCTTGAAAATACTGAAAACCCCATCTTTCAACCCTAGTAAAAATTGCTTAATCTTTTGGGTTAGTTTTGATTTTGAATAGTTCAAGAAAAGTAGAAAAATGATCCCGAAAGCCAGTAATGCTCCAAATACAAGGATTAATTTTGAGGGGTTGATTATTTCGGTTAAAAAAGCATATAAATCATCAAATTCTAGAAATAGAGCTAAAGCGGTAAAAGCCATTAAAAAAACCAGATCGACTACCCGTTCTGAAATAATGGTTCCGAAACCCTTGTCAAAAGGTACTTTCTCATACTTGTCAAGCACAATCCCTCGTGAAATTTCACCACTTTTTGGAATAAACATATTCATTAAGTAGGCTACTGAAATAGCCATAAAATTATTGATAACGCTAGGCTTGTATCCTACGGGTTCTAAAAGTAAATTCCACCGGATAGCCCTAATTATATGGCTTACCAAACTGAGGAAAACCGATAATACAATAAAGGTGTAATCTGCTTTTTTAAAGTAAAAAGCAATTTCGTCTAGTTGTTCTGGAGTGAATTTAGTGTATGAATAATAGACTAAAAAAAGCCCCACGCCAATGGCCTTGGCATTTTTAAGAAACTTTGTAAGTGATTTTTTCAAATTACTTTAAAAGGTTGTTTTCTTCATTTGGGAAAACCAAGGCAGGTTTAAATTGTTTGGCTTCTTCTATACTCATCATAGCGTATGTAATGAGTATTAAAATATCGCCTGGAGCAACTTTTCTGGCAGCGGCGCCATTAAGGGTTATTTCGCCACTATTGCGAGGTCCTGGTATTGCATATGTTTCGAGCCGTTCGCCATTGTTATTATTAACAATTTGTACTTTTTCACCTTCAATAATATTAGCGGCTTCCATTAAATCTTCGTCAATGGTAATACTGCCAATATAGTTGAGGTCTGCACCAGTAACTTTTACTCTGTGAATCTTAGATTTTACTACGTGTACTTGCATTTTGCAAAGGTATTAATTTAGAGCCATATTATCTATTAATCTTATTTCTCCTGCAAAAACAGCTATAAAGGCTCTATATTTCTGGTTTTTAGACTTTTCTATTGCTGTTTTTAAGGTTTTTTCGTTAGCTATTTCAAAATATTCTAACGCTAATTGGTCGTTTTTATCGAATGTTTCTTTCACAAAACGGTTTAATTCTGAAATAGTATGCGAAGCAAACCGCTCTTTTACTTCTTTTAACGTGTTTGAAATTAAAACGGCTTCCTTTTTATGAGTTTCGGTAAGACGTTTGTTTCGAGAACTTAATGCGAGACCGCTTTTTTCACGAACAATAGGCACTCCCACTATGTTTAGAGGGAGGTTTTCAACTTCAACGAGTTTTTTCACAATTTGTAATTGCTGAAAGTCCTTTTCCCCAAAATAAGCATTATCCGGTTCAATAATTCGGAAGAAAATATTTAAAATAGTACCTACCCCGTTAAAGTGTCCTTCACGGTGTTTGCCTTCCATTTCGTGCTCTAAGCCTTGAAAGCTATATTTTGTAGCAGTAATTGAATCCCCATATAAATCGGAAGCTTCTGGAGCATAGATAATTAAATTTTTCCCTAACGATTTTAATAATGTTACATCTGTTTCTAGGTCTCTGGGGTATTTTTGTAAATCTTCTGGATTGTTAAATTGAGTGGGATTTACAAAAATGCTTATAACCACACAGTCATTTTCTTCTAGTGCTTTATTAACAAGGGTTAGGTGTCCTTGGTGTAAAGCTCCCATAGTAGGAACAAAACCAATTTTTTTAGATTTCCGCCAAGGTGTGAGAGCAGCTAAAAGCGATTCTCGGTTGGTATATACGCTCATGATTTTAAATTGAGTGGCGGCAAAATTAATAGATTATGAGCAATCTACATAAATTTTCGTAATTTTGCACTTTCAAAACAACTAAGCTATTAAAGTAATAAATATATGAAAGATAAAAGAGTCTTGTATGTGTCTTCTGAAGTAATTCCTTATCTGCCGGAGACCGAGATTTCTTCCATGTCGTTTGAAGCCCCTAAAATGGTTAATGACAATGGTGGTCAAATTCGAATTTTTATGCCACGTTATGGTAATATAAATGAAAGACGCCATCAGCTACACGAAGTAATACGTTTAAGTGGGATGAATTTGGTGATAAATGATCTAGATATGCCATTGATCATTAAAGTAGCATCCATTCCCAAGGAGCGTATGCAAGTTTATTTTATTGATAATGACGATTACTTTAAACGTAAAGCAACTTTTGCAGACGAAGAAGGAAACTATTTTGGTGATAATGATGAGCGTGCAATCTTTTTTGCAAAAGGAGTAATTGAAACGGTTAAAAAATTAAATTGGTCTCCAGACATCATCCACGTTCACGGTTGGCTGGCTTCCTTTTTACCATTATACCTAAGAAACTACTACGGAACAGAACCTTTGTTCGAAAATAGTAAAATAGTTACCTCTGTATACAATCAAGGCTTTGATGGAACGTTAAACAATAACGTAATGGAAAAAATATTGTTTGATGGTATTGAAGAGGAAAGTATAGAAGAATTGAAAGAGCCTAATTATGTTAATATGATGAAGGTAGCTGTGAAAAACTCTGATGCAGCTATTATTGGCTCTGACGAACTACCTGAAGAAATGGAAAACTTCCTTAACAACTGGGACAAACCGGTGTTAAAATATCACAAAAAAGAAGAGTTTTCCGAAGCGTATTTAGACTTTTACCAGTCAGAATTATCATAATAAAATAAAGTAGCCGTACACATTTAAATTTGCTTATGAAGATTAAGAATATGTTGCCAAAACTAGCAACCGTTTTACTATTGGTTGTAATAGTGGCATCTTGCGAAGAGGATATAGATATAATTGGATCGGAAATTGTTGGTGACAATACCTTCATCGAACCAGATCAAACCAATTCAGTAGTAGCATATAGCCGTAAATTATTGCCTATACAAACAAATGGGCTTAGTGCTTATCAATTGGGGGTTAAAAACGACCCTATTTATGGTAAATCTACTGCTAGTTTGCTATCTCAAGTAACGTTGGGGGAAGTAGAGCCTGAATTTGGTGAAGGGACAACTCTCGATAGTGTTGTGCTTTACATTCCATTTTTTAGTGAAAGCGAAGTAGTAGGCGAAGATACCCTTAGTTATAGCTTAGATTCAGTATTTGGTAGCGACCCTATAAATATTTCAATGTATGAATCTAATTATTTTTTAAGAGATTTAGATCCTGAATCAGGTTTTCAGGATCCTCAAAAATATTATTCAGATCTAGAAAAAACATTTGACAATAACCCAGCGCTTGTTGGAGATTTAATTCATGAGATTGAAAACTTTACGCCAAATGATGAGGGCTTTAACTTAGTTTCATATAATTCTGCTGGAGATACTATAAATGAAACCGTAGCTCCAGGATTGCGAGCCAAATTACCTATTGAGTTTTTTCAAGAAAAAATCATTGATAAAGAAGGTTCCTCAGAGCTTTTAAGTAACAATAATTTCAAGGAGTATTTTAGAGGTATATACTTCAAAGCTGAATCTGCTAATGAAAACGGAAACTTTTTCCTTTTTAACCCTTCAGAGGCAAATATAATCTTGTATTACTCATTTGATGAAGAAGATGAAAGAGAAGATGATAATTTAAGATTAAATTTAGGAGGAATAAATGTTAGCTTATTACAAGATGAACTTCCGCAAAATATAATTTCAGCTATCGAAAATCCAGATGTTGAAAACGGCGATGAAAATCTTTATATAAAAGGAGGCGACGGTATTGCAGCAGTAATACAATTATTTGGAACAGAAGATAACTTAAACGCTAATCTAGAAGAAGGGTCAAATGGAATTCCTGATGAACTTGATATGCTTAGAGAACAAAAACCAATTATAAACGAGGCCAACTTGGTATTTTATGTAGATAAAGATAAAACAGCAGGTTTAGATAATGAACCAGAACGAGTGATTATTTTCGATGCAAAAAATGGAACGGTACTTATCGATTACGTTATAGATGGTTTAAGTACACAGCTGCCATTAACTCACAAGACAAGCCACTTGGGACCCCTTGTAAGGGATGCCAGTGATAGAGGTGATTATTATAAAATTAGATTGACTACTCATATAAGTGACCTTATAAATAACGACTCTATAAATGTTCCATTGGGGCTTATGGTCACCGATAATGTTGTGAGTCCTAATTTTAAAAGCCTTCAAAACACACAAGAGCCAGGGCTAGAAGAAGTTCCAGGGACTAGTGTGTTAACACCAAAAGGAACTGTTTTACATGGAAGTAATTCTTCTGATGAAGACAGAAAACTAAAATTACAACTTTATTATACTAAACCTGAATAGATAGCTATGTGTGGAATTGTAGGATATATAGGTAAAAAAGAAGCTTACCCGATTGTATTAAACGGATTAAAACGTTTAGAATATAGGGGTTATGACAGTGCAGGAATAGCATTGTTTGATGGAGAAGACATTCAGTTGTGTAAAACAAAAGGAAAAGTAGCTGGTCTTGAAGCAAAAGCCGAAAAAAACATTTCTTTAAAAGGAAGTTTAGGAATTGGGCATACTAGATGGGCAACACACGGAGTACCAAACGATGTAAATTCGCATCCTCATTATTCGAATAGTGGTGATTTGGTGATTATTCATAACGGAATTATAGAAAACTATGCTTCTATAAAAAAAGAATTAATCAATCGTGGTTATACTTTTACTTCAGATACTGATACCGAGGTGTTAGTAAACTTAATTGAAGAAGTAAAAAAACAAGAAAACGTTAAGTTAGGGAAGGCAGTTCAAATTGCCTTAAATCAAGTAGTGGGTGCTTATGCTATAGCGTTGTTTGATAAGAATAAGCCAGATGAAATAGTTGTTGCTAAGTTAGGAAGTCCACTTGCTATAGGTATTGGTGATGATGAATTTTTTGTAGCTAGCGACGCTTCTCCTTTTATTGAATTTACAAAAAGTGCGATTTATCTTGAAGATCAGCAAATGGCTGTTATCCGAAGAGGTCGTGACGTTAAAGTACGAGAAATTAAAGACGATAAACTGGTTACTCCTTATATTCAAGAGCTTCAACTTAACTTGGAGCAGATTGAAAAAGGAGGCTATGAACATTTTATGCTGAAAGAAATCTACGAGCAGCCCTCAGTAATTAAAGATACGTATAGAGGCCGCTTGTTAGCCGATAAGGGGATTGTTCGCTTAGGAGGGTTGGAAGATCATATTAAACGATTTACAAATGCAGATCGAATAATAATAGTAGCCTGTGGTACTTCTTGGCATGCTGGTTTGGTAGCCGAATATGTTTTTGAAGACTTAGTGAGAATTCCTGTTGAGGTGGAATACGCTTCAGAATTTAGATACCGAAACCCAATAATCACTGAAAAAGATGTGGTAATTGCTATTTCGCAAAGTGGCGAAACAGCAGATACATTAGCAGCCATTAAACTTGCTAAAGAAAAGGGTGCATTTGTATATGGAGTGTGTAATGTAGTTGGGTCCACTATTTCTAGGGAAACCCATACTGGTACCTATACACATGCTGGACCTGAAATTGGAGTAGCATCAACCAAAGCGTTCACTACACAAATAACAGTATTGACGATGATGGCTCTTAGATTGGCAAAATCTAAAGGAACCCTATCGCAAAGTGACTATATGTTGCATTTGCGCGAACTGGATATGATTCCTGGCAAAGTGGAAGAAGCTTTGAAAAGTGATGAGAAAATTAAGGAAATTTCAAAAGTATTTAAAGATGCTAAAAACTTCCTTTATTTAGGGAGAGGTTATAACTTTCCAGTTGCATTAGAAGGAGCATTGAAATTAAAAGAAATTTCATACATCCACGCTGAAGGGTATCCCGCTGCCGAAATGAAGCACGGTCCCATCGCATTAATCGATGAGCAAATGCCAGTTGTGGTGATTGCAATTAATAACAACCATTACGAAAAAGTGGTTAGTAATATTCAGGAAATTAAATCCAGAGCAGGAAAAATCATTGCCGTGGTGAGCGAAGGTGATACCACTGTAAAAGAAATGGCAGATTATGTTATGGAAGTTCCTGTTACCCCTGAAACACTATCGCCATTGGTGACCACTATTCCATTGCAATTATTGTCATACCATATCGCCGTTATGCTTAATAGGGATGTGGATCAGCCTCGAAATTTGGCAAAATCTGTTACAGTAGAGTAATAAGATTAAATATATTTTTTAAAAAGCCTTTGCAAACTGCGAAGGCTTTTTTGTTTCCCTTCACCCAAGGTGTGTTAAAGTATTTTTTTTGATGTATTTTTAGTATTTATTTCTCTAATTCACGAGCTATAGATATGAAAATCGTCAACCTCATTTCAGGTCCTAGAAATCTCTCTACTGCACTTATGTATTCATTTGCACAACGGGATGACTTCCATGTGTTAGATGAGCCTTTTTATGGGTATTATTTAAAAAATACTGAAACAGAAATAGACCATCCCGCAACACATGAAATCCTCCGTACGATGGATTTAAAAGAAGAAATTGTCGTAGATAGTATTCAGTCACTTTCAGGGTTGAAACATGTTTTTGTAAAAGGAATGGCGCATCATTATATAAATAAGCGGCCTGATTTTATTCTAAAATGGGATAATGTTATTTTAATAAGACATCCTGAAAAATTGCTTGTTTCTTTTTCAAAAGTTATTGATAACCCAAAATTGGACGATATAGGACTTAAAAAAGCTTCAGAACTATTTTTATTTCTGAAGGAAAACGGACGCATTCCTATTGTAATCGATAGTGACGAATTGATGATAGATCCTGAACGCTATTTAAAAAAGCTTTGCAATAAATTAGAAGTTCCATTTACTTCATATATGCTTAGTTGGAAAAAAGAAGGTATTCCAGAAGATGGGGTTTGGGCTCCTTATTGGTATACAAACGTTCATAATTCCGAAGGATTTCAGAAACAATCAAGATTACATTCAAAACTTCCAAAACAATTAGAGCCTGTGTTGGAAAAGGCCATGCCTTATTACAACACCTTAAAAAAACACATTTTAAAAAACGATTGAGTATGCTACAACAATTTGACGAACGCAACCGCGATATTAAAGTATTTATAAAAGACAGACTGTATCACAGAGACGAAGCTAAAGTATCGGTTTTTGATAGTTCGGTACAAGGTGGCGATGCCGTTTGGGAAGGGTTGAGAGTATATCCAGAAGGGATTGTTTGCTTAGATAAGCATCTTACACGTTTGCATGAGAGTGCAAAAACACTTGCTTTTGTTGATATTCCGTCAAAAAAAGTACTAAAAGAGGCGATTCAAAAAACACTCGATGCAAATGACATGAACGATGAGGTGCATATCCGTTTAACGCTAACAAGAGGAGAGAAAATTACCAGTGGTATGGATCCGCGTGTTAATCAAAATGGCTCTTGTTTAATCGTCTTAGCCGAATGGAAACCTTTGGTGTATGATAATAGTAGTGGTATTAAAGTAATAAGTACGAGTCAACGCCGTAATGCGCCGCAGTTTTTAGATAGTAAAATTCATCATGCGAACCTTCTTAACAACATCCTTGCAAAAATCCAAGCCAATGTCGCCGGCAAAGATGCTGGACTAATGTTAGATGAACGTGGCTTTGTAGCCGAACTAAACGGAAGCAATATTTTTATGATAAAAGAGGGTATTATTTACACTCCGTATGCTCACGCTTGTTTACCGGGTATTACCCGCGGAACAGTTATAGAATTATGTAAGACAAATAATATTCCTATTGAAGAAGCAGATCTTACACTTTCACAGCTGTACAATGCAGAGGGAGTTTTTGCTACTGGAACGATGGGAGAGCTCACGCCAATTGTAGAGATTGATGGACGTGAAATTCCAAAAGAAAATAAGCTATCAAAAGAAGTTTTGGAATTATTTAAGAGTAATGTGAGGAGCTTTTGCGAGCCGCTTGATTAACGATAGAATGGTTGTTTAAATTTTAGAGTTAAAAATTCACTAATTTCCATTGCGTAATTTAAACAGAAAAAACTATCTTTGCACCGTTCAAAAACAGGGTGATAATTGCACCCTTAGATAACTAAAAAATAAACAGTTAATAATGTCACAAGTTAAAGGAAAAGTTGCACAGATCATTGGCCCAGTAGTAGATATAGAGTTTGCTAACGGAGCAAAACTTCCAAAGATATACGACTCAGTAGAAGTTGACAACAACGGAAGCCTACTGGTTCTTGAAGTACAATCTCACATTGGTGAGAACACAGTACGTACCATTTCTATGGATTCTACTGATGGTTTAAGCCGAGGTGTAGAAGCTGTAGCAACAGGGGCACCTATACAAATGCCAATTGGTGATGATGTATATGGTCGTCTATTTAACGTAATTGGAGATGCTATTGATGGTATGCCAGACCTTCCTAAAGCAGGAAAAGACGGACTTCCAATTCACCGTGAAGCGCCAAAATTTGAAGACTTATCAACTTCTACCGAAGTATTATTTACAGGTATTAAAGTAATCGACTTGATTGAGCCATATGCAAAAGGTGGTAAAATTGGATTATTTGGTGGTGCCGGTGTAGGTAAAACAGTATTAATTCAAGAATTGATTAACAACATTGCAAAAGGTCACGGTGGTCTTTCTGTATTTGCTGGGGTAGGAGAACGTACTCGTGAAGGGAACGATTTACTTCGCGAAATGCTTGAATCTGGAATTATTAAGTACGGCGATGACTTCTTACATTCAATGGAAGATGGCGGATGGGATTTATCTAAAGTTGATAAATCTGCGATGAAAGAAAGTAAAGCAACCTTCGTATTTGGACAAATGAACGAACCACCAGGAGCACGTGCTCGTGTGGCGCTTTCAGGATTAACGATTGCAGAATACTTCCGTGATGGAGCAGGAGATGGACAAGGAAAAGATGTACTTTTCTTCGTTGATAACATTTTCCGTTTTACACAAGCAGGTTCTGAGGTATCAGCACTTCTAGGTCGTATGCCTTCTGCGGTAGGTTACCAACCAACATTAGCAACCGAAATGGGTGCGATGCAAGAGCGTATTACTTCAACTAAAAAAGGATCTATTACATCTGTGCAGGCGGTTTACGTACCTGCAGATGACCTTACAGATCCAGCACCGGCAACAACCTTTGCTCACTTAGATGCAACAACGGTATTGTCACGTAAAATTGCTGAGCTTGGTATTTATCCAGCGGTAGATCCTCTAGATTCTACTTCTCGAATTCTTACAGCAGATATTTTAGGAGCAGAACACTACGATTGTGCACAGCGAGTAAAAGAGCTATTACAGCGTTATAAAGAATTACAAGATATTATTGCTATTCTTGGTATGGAAGAATTATCTGAAGAAGATAAGCAAGCGGTAAACCGTGCACGTCGTGTACAACGTTTCCTTTCTCAGCCATTCCACGTAGCAGAACAGTTTACAGGTATTCCAGGAGTATTGGTAGATATCAAAGAAACTATTAAAGGATTTAACATGATTATGGATGGAGAATTAGATCACCTTCCAGAAGCTGCCTTTAACTTGAAAGGTTCTATTGAAGAAGCAATCGAGGCTGGAGAAAAAATGTTAGCTGAATCATAAATTGCTTAAAGCTATAAGCTTAAAGCCTAAAGCATAAAACAATGTATTTAGAAATAGTAACCCCAGAGGCATTATTGGTAAGTGGCGAAGTAGATTCGGTAACAGTACCAGGAGTAGAAGGTGAATTTCAAATGTTGAACAATCACGCTCCTATCGTTTCTGTTTTAGCGAAAGGGAAAGTAAAGTTTTCCGGAAGTCCTACTATAGCTGAAGGATTTGAAAATAGATTTAATAAAGAAGATGGGAAGTGGGTACTTGAAATTACCAGCGGAACCATTGAAATGAATAACAATAAAGCGATTGTGTTGGCCGATTAAACAGCATATATCAAAACAATTAAACCCCAAATTTCATATATGAAATTTGGGGTTTTTTAGTAAAGTGTGTATTATTGATTAGTGAATAAACAAGACGTTTATATTTCCGAAGGAAACCGACCACTGTGGCATAGAATTATAGCTGCGCTTTGCTATACTCTTATGCTAGTCTGCGCTTACAAATCTACGATACAACCGAATATAAGCTGGCTATACGCGGCAAGCTTTCTATTTTCAACAGGGGTAACGTTTTCCTTAGTTAGAGATTACCATTTTGATTTTGAAAAAAAGAGGTATAAAACTGAAAAATGCATTGGTCCTTTAAAGTTTGGTAAATGGAAAGATTTTAAAAAGTTAGAATATATTTCAATTTTTAAAAACGGAAAAGGGTTTTACGAAGTCAATCTATGGTACAATAGAAATAAACACTTTAATATAACTACGCTCGACAATTTTCAAGATTGTTTTGATATAGGAAAAAGTATTGCAGAAAAACTTAAAATCGACTTTTTAGATGCTGCCACAGACCCAAGAAATTCTATTTGGGTTAAGTTATAACATCAATTAATGAGGGGCAGCAGCCTTTTCTTTCTCTTTCTTTTTAAGCTGAATATGTAAAATTATATAA
The DNA here is from genome assembly GCF_963974425.1 of uncultured Marixanthomonas sp. Classification (NCBI taxonomy): domain Bacteria; kingdom Pseudomonadati; phylum Bacteroidota; class Flavobacteriia; order Flavobacteriales; family Flavobacteriaceae; genus Marixanthomonas; species uncultured Marixanthomonas sp. Next base: position 145,929 of record NZ_CAXBCK010000001.1, on the reverse strand, counting down.
CCCGTTATACCTGCAACTACAGTTCCTAATAATATACCAATTTTAGAGGTTGTTAATAAATCGTCTGAGCGGAATGCTAATTCGGCTATAAAGAGTGACATGGTAAAGCCTACCCCTCCTAAAAAGCTAACTCCAATAATTTGTTTAAAATTTATTCCTGTAGGTAATACAGCAATTTTTAACTTATAAGCTAAATAGCTAAAGAGAGAAATCCCAATTACTTTCCCTGCAACCATAGCAATGGCTATTTGCGAGATAAGCTGTGTTTCACTTAATGAATCAAAGTTGATGGTGATTCCAGCATTAGCGAGTGCAAATATGGGCATTATAACAATGGCTACCCAACCGCTAAGACCATTTTCCAATTGTTGCATAGGGGTTTGTACACGGTCGGTTATCAGGTTTATTTTATCAACAGCATCTTGTTGTTCGTCCGATAAGACAATTCTTTTAACTTTTGTTTTCTTAAAAAGGGTGAGGGATTCTCGTATTTCTTCAAAAAAGTTATCTAAATTCATATTCCTGCTCGAAGGAATTACCAATGCCAATAAAACCCCTGCAATTGTTGGGTGAATTCCAGACTTTAAGAAAAGTATCCACACTGCAATACCACAGATAAGTAATAAGTATTTTGAATGAAACTTTTTGTAAGCTAAAAAAGCTAAAAAAGTCAAAATGCCAAGCGCAATAAATAAATAAGAAAGATGCATCTCATGGCTGTAAAAAGTTGCAATTACTAAAATGGCTCCTATATCATCGATAATGGCGAAGGTTGTCAGGAATATTTTTAATCCTAAGGGTACACGCTTACCTAGTAAATTGAGTATTCCCAGTGAAAAAGCAATGTCTGTTGCCATAGGGATACCCCATCCCGAAGCACCACGGTCTTGATCGTGTAGCAATAAGAAAATAGCAATGGGTACTACAATACCTCCCAAAGCCGCAAAAATAGGCATAGAAGCCTTTCGCATGGTGGTAAGTTCGCCATCGAGAATTTCACGTTTTATTTCCAAGCCTACGTAGAAAAAGAAGATGGTCATTAGTCCATCATTAACCCATAGGTATAGCGGTTTTTCAATAATAAAATCTGTATTGCTAAAACCAATGGCAAAAGTTTCACTCCAGAAAGTATGGTAGCTTTCGTGCCAAGGTGAGTTTGCCCAAACCAAAGCAATAACCGTAAATAAAAGTAGGATATAACTACCCGATGTTGAGCTGTTTATAAACGTTTCGACGGGGTTTTTAGCTATTCTCAAATTAGTAAGGTGTTTATTTGTGTTTTTAAAGCTATAAAGTTATAAAATGTGATTCTGTTTAAGTATTAAAAATATGTCAATCTTTAATATATATTAAAATATCACCTCATTGGCAATTTAATACATTGCATAGGGTTTCTGAAGAAAAACTCACTAACTTTCTATTCGGCACCCTGCCTTTTTATACCAACTATACATATAGGTGTGTGTGTAAAGAAACATTTAATCTCACAAAAGGGAAGGCCTTCACAAAGTAAACTTTTCTTTAAGAAAACCTTTCGGCTAAGTTTTGTAGTTTTGTCGTTTTCAGATTATTTATGCAATTACAAGAAATAGATAGAGTCGAGACAATTTCAAAAAAAGACTTTATTTCAAAATATTTTAAGCCTCAAAAACCAGTAGTTATCGAACGTTTTGTTGAAGATTGGCCTGCCTTTAAAAAGTGGGACTTAGATTACATGGCCAACGTTGCGGGAGACAAAGAGGTGCCGCTTTATGACGATAGACCAGTTAGCCATGAAGATGGGTTTAACGAGCCGCACGCTACTATGAAAATGAGCGAGTATATCGATTTGCTTAAAAAAGAACCTACCAAATACCGTATTTTTCTGTGGAATGTCTTAAAAGAAGTACCTGAACTACAGAAAGACTATTCATATCCAGATTTTGGTGTTAAATTAATGAAAGGACTTCCTATGCTTTTCTTTGGTGGGGAAGACAGTTATACCTTTATGCATTACGATATTGATCTGGCTAATATTTTCCATTTTCATTTCCATGGAAAAAAAGAAGTGATCTTATTTGATCAAAAACAGAACGACTATTTATATAAAATTCCTCATTCACTAATAACTCGTGAGGATATCAATTTTGCAGATCCAGATTATAATAAATGGCCTGCTCTAAAAAAAGCAAAAGGTTTTAAAGCGCATTTAGAGCACGGTAATGTTTTATATATGCCTGAGGGCTATTGGCACTATATGCGATATATAACACCTGGGTTCTCTATGAGTTTACGCGCTATTGCAAGAAACCCCAAAAACTTAGGAAAAGCCATTTACAACATCGTTATTATGCGTCATTTTGATACGCTAATGCGAAAATTGAAAGGGCAAGATTGGATTGATCAAAAAAATAGAAAAGCGATTACCAAAACACATAACAAACTTGGGATAGACCGGTAATCGAGATGTTATATAAACAAAAAAAAGCCTTTTACAAATTTTGTAGAAGGCTCTTTTTATTTCTGAAGGAATATAATACTATGCTTTTTTGTAGCTTATATAATACTCTTCCATTAAGTTCATTAAAGCGGTAATCAAATCTTTTGTCTCTAACAGTAAACTGAAGTATAACGCCGTGTTTTTAGGACTCGACTCTTCGGTTCTGGTTCTAGCTATCTGTTTTTCAATTTTATCTGAAACATGTGTAAACAGATCTTGTTTTTTATCCAATACCATTTCAATTTTCTCTATTTCAAGATCTTTAAAAATAGATTCAATTTCAACAAAGAGGTCTTGAAGGGATTGATCAATTTCTTGAAGGTCCTTAATTTGATTAAATCGTAACGCTTTGTGATTGTTATTTACGTGCTTATAGCTCGCTTTAGAAATAAACTCAAGCGATTGGGCTACATCTTGTAAATACCCTAAAATAATAATGTAAAAGTTACTTCCTCGAACGCTTTTTTCATCTAGATCTTTAATGAAATAGAAAATATTATCGCGTAGTTCATCAATTTCATCATTCAGTTTTTTAACTCCTTTTTTACTCTTTTTAAGTTTAGAGGTGTCCTGTTTTGCTAATCCTCGTAACATATCAGAATAAATCTTATTGCTTCGGTGTACTACTTTTGCAATATTATCTGCACTTTCTTGAATGATACCCTGTACGGTATTGCTTTCGGTTTTCTTAAGTCCGGTTTCATCCATTATGGCGTTGCTTTTCTTTTTATAAGAAAGGTAATTTCTAACCAAAAGAAGTACAGCTAACATTAGTAGGATAGCTATAGCGACTCCTTTTCCTAAAAAGATAAGGTATGCTAACGTTCCGGCAGCCACAAAGGCACTAAACGCTGTAAAAAACCATCCGCCAATTACATTAAGTACTCCAGCAACTCGATAAACAGCACTTTCTCGTCCCCAAGCTCTATCGGCTAAAGAAGTACCCATAGCAACCATAAAGGTTACGTATGTTGTAGATAAAGGTAGTTTCATAGAAGTAGCTATTGAGATAAGTACTCCTGCCACGACTAAGTTAATAGAAGCACGAATCATATCAAAAGCTGGCAACTCGTATGTTCTGTGTTTTGGTAATTCTACCACAGGTTTTTCAAACCGTGCGTTTATGGTTTTTGTGGTAGCACTTGGTAATATATAATTTAATCCTTGCGAAATTCTTGAAGTACCTTTTACTACTATTCTAGACAGCATATTAGGTTGAAATTTTTCATGACCTTCCCCTTGTCTAGATAAACCAATTTCGGTTTCAGCAACCCCTCGTGCTTTTTTAGAAAACCAAAGGGTGAGTACCATTACACCTCCAGCAATAAAGAGAAGGAATGGCTCTGCAGGAACTTTTTCTGAAAGCACAGTCATAGAGAAAGTAGAGGCAGATTCGCCTGAGGCAGACCAAGCTTCATATGAATGAAATGCTGCCATAGGTACACCAATAAAGTTTACTAAGTCATTTCCTGAGAAAGCGAGTGCTAAACCAAAGGTACCTATTGCAATTACGATAATAAGTATGCTTTTCTTGAACAGTTTCATAAAGAGAAAAGAAAAGAGTGTCCAGAAAATAAAGCTTCCTCCAACAAAGTAAAGCTCGTTCCCTTCTACTACCTCTTTAAAATCTCCGTAGTAAGGGGTTCCTTTCAATCCTTTCATAAAGATGAAATATCCAATAGCAGTTAGGGCAACACCACCAAACAAAGCACCAAAATTTTTGATTCTCTTTTCATAGTGGAAAGAGAAAACTAAACGTGATAACCATTGCACTACGGCACCGACTGAAAAGGCAATAATTACCGAGAGTAAAATACCCAGAATAATTTCGGTGGCTTTTGCAGTGTTTATGTATTTACCTAAGTCTGCCCAAGTTTCAGTTTCATTAGCACCAATTTTTATTAACGACATCACCACGGCGGCTCCTAATAATTCAAAAACAATAGAAACGGTTGTGGATGTTGGTAAACCAAGCGTATTGAAAAAATCGAGCAAGAGTATGTCAGTTATCATAACTGCCATAAAAATGATCATGATTTCTTCAAAGTAGAATTGGCCGGGCTCAAAAATACCTTTTCTAGCTACTTCCATCATTCCACTAGAGAACACAGCACCGATAAATATACCAATACTTGCAATAATCATAATTGATTTAAATGATATGGCTTTAGAACCGATGGCCGAGTTAAGAAAATTAACGGCGTCGTTACTAACTCCTACAACAAGATCGGCCACGGCAAGTACTGCCAATGCTACGATCATTAATAAGTATATGTTTTCCATTTTCTTTAATTAAAGTGGTGCAAATCTCTTAATTTAATTGCCTTTTATTGTTACCAAATTGTTATCTATTAAAGTGCTAAAAGTGAAGGTCAAACCCAATACGAAAAGCCAAAGGACCTTTCTCATTTTCAACAGTGTTATAACTAAAGTCACTTTGAACCTTTAGTTTATGACCTACAATATATTTAGATATTCCTATTGTGTATTGTTCTTGGTTTTGTGTTTTAGTTATCTCATCAAAACTTAGAGAGGTAAAGCGTCCGGCAAGCTCATAATTATTTTTAAAAAGATAACCAGCTTGAAGGTTTAAAGCATTTCCTACTAGAACAACATCGTTAGTCGGGTTTCCGTCCTCATCTAAAGCAACTGAACCATCGACTTCTGTCGCAATAGGATTGTCAGCATCCCTATTGGAAAATTCGCCCATAAAAGAGAAGCCTTTGTATTTAAACATAGCATCTACAAATACAGTTGAAATATCTGTCTCGTAAAAACCGGTACTAGTTTGCATATAGCTTCCTTGGTTGCTTCTTGTCTTTACAGCGTTATCATTATAATCATAGGCTGCGCCTATCATTAATTTTGGGGTTTGTTCACGCTTTAAATCACTTTGTACATATTCAGTGCCATTAGTAAAGTCTCCAAAAGGGAAAAGCTCTAATCTTCCAGTATATTGATGGCCACCCAAGTTGCCTGAGGTAATGTTTCTGCCCTCTCCTTGTGAAAGTGCAAATTTCTCACGTAGAATAATTTTTTCTGAAAATTTAATTTTGTGGTGCAACTGGATACCTAAATCGCGGTCTACGTTAAAATCACGGTTTAACAAGGATCGATTTATTAACTGAAGGTTCCCTGATGAGACTATTCGTTCTAAGTTACCAGGAAGCTTGGTTTGTCCGGCCCATAATTCAAAATTTTCATAGAAATTCCACATAAGGACGGCATCCAAGATGTATCGTGGAGCATCGCTAGTAAATTGATTTCCACCAGATATATCACGACTAGAAAGCCCTAGCTCAATTTTGTATTTCAGTTTGGGGGAATAAGCGAAACCATCAAACTTTAATCGAGCTCTTCTAATCAAAAATTTTTGATCTGGCTTTGTATACTGTTCTCCATTGTGATCCCAAGTAGAAAGTGCCCTAAATTGAATGCGAGGGGCAAACTTAACACTCCATGAACTGTCTTTGGCCACAAGGTTAAGTAGCCCATCTCCATAAGAAGTGTTAGTGGTGTCTTGAGCATTTGCCTTTAAAATAAAGACAAATAGTGCCACAAGCAATGCTATATAGCGTAGCTTCATTTAAATCGTTTATTAAGTTTTTGTCGCTGCAAAGAACATAATTCAATGTTAAGATAACGTTTCGTGAATATTAATTTAATATAATACTATTTTTAAATTTAATCACAAAAAAAAGCTGCCTGATCAGGGCAGCTCATACACTTAAAAAAATCTAGTCGACAAAAACTTAAACGATTTATTATAGGTGTAAATTAGTCTATAGACGCAACAAAATAATAACTCTAATGTGGCTTACGCATCATGCTAATATTATCAAATTATTATTTCAGTATTGATTCCAATGTTAAGTTTTAATGTATAAAATACTGATTATAAGCATATTGTTGTTTCAATGTAAATTTAATGTTAAGTAAACATTTAATTAATGTAAAATATATTGTATATTTGGTATATAGATTTAAAAAAAAGAATATTATGAAAAATATAATCACACTTTTAGCTTTAGTAGCGATAGTAGCAATAGGTACAGCTCAAGAAAAAAATAATAAGGATAAGTATGTGCTTACTGGATTGGACGGTAATGTTGTTGAGGCAACCTTGTATCACGATAATGGTGTAGTGGCACAAACAGGTTTTTATACCTTAGATAATAAATTACAAGGTAAATGGGTAAGTTATGACACTAACGGAAACAAAACAGCTATTGCAGAATATGACAAAGGAAAAAAAGTAGGATCTTGGGTTTTCTTTCAAGGGGAGACTATTAGAGAAGTTACTTATATGAATTCTAAAATTGCAAAAGTGAACACTTTTAAAAAGGATAACACGCAGATTGTTTCCAACTAGAGTTTAAAACAATAAAATAAAAAAGCCCGACAGTTTAAACCTGTCGGGCTTTTTTAGCAGCTTATTTATTATTCTAAAACCGAATACTATAAGAAAGGCTAATTTCTTGTCCTGGGTTCCACTTAGAATAAATTTGATCTTCTCCACCAAAAGATTGGTAAACACTTTCTACGTCGTCATCCAATAAATTTTCAAATTGTAAACTAATTGTAGAATTTTTGTTTTCACCGAATGTTTTAGAAAGATTCAACTTAACATTATGGAATGGTAGCGTAAATACATCGGCTACATCACCTGCACCTACAATTTGTAGTGTTTTACCTTGTGTATTGTAAAACAAACCACCTTGCCAGCCACTGTCGTCATTGTTGTAATTAAGTCCAATATTAATTAAGTAAGGAGATTGACCTTGAAGTTGACGTGTATCGTCTAGTGTTTCACCTTCTCTAAGGTTATCAAGTCTTCCTTCTCTTTCATCATCACTGTAATCTTGTTGTGATTCTATTAATGAAAAATTGGCGTTGAATGAAAGGTCTTGAAGCCCATCAATAAAGCCAAGGTTTTTTCGAACCTCAATTTCTCCTCCAAAAACATTAGCGTCTCCAAGGTTTAAAGGAGTGTACTGTCCATATGCTCTTCTAATAAATGAAAGTTCAATGGGATCATTAAATGATTTATAGAAACCACTTAATGCGAAGAAATCACTGTTTTCACCATATTTTTCAAATCGTAGGTCAAAATTATTGATATAACTAGGCTGTAGGTCAATGTTACCAATAAAAGTGGTACTACTAATAGGATCGAAAATTTCAGCTAATGAAGCTTCTTTAAATGAAGGTCTTGCGGTAGTACGTGCGTATGAAGCTCGTATTTTTTCATTGCCATCTTCATCAAGGTCAAAGATTAAATTTGCTGAAGGGAAAAAGTCTGACTTATCTAAAATAGTAGCATCAACTAACTCTGTTCCATTTTGGTTTTCTCCAGTGTAGATTAAATCGAATTTTTCAAAACGAACTCCTAAAATAGCATTAAACCAACTAGTAACTTTAAACTCTTCTGAAAGATAACCTGCAGCAACAGATACTTCAGAATCATATGAATCTGAATCGTTTGAGTCATCTCTAATATAAAAACCACTATTGGTAGTTGGATCATACACATTCTCATCATCTAGAATTAAATTAGGGTTTCCGCCTAAAGAAGCCGATGGAAAGTTTAAGAATGGAATTGCAAATTTAACTACTTCAAAATCACGTTGCTTATATGTGTAAGCACCACCAAATTTTACTTTAGCATCGTAACCAAATAGGGTGTGCTTTTTTTCAATATCTAATTTTCCAGCTAAATTTATTTCTTCTAAATTTCTATAAAACCTTGAAGGTAAGCCAGACTCACTAGGTTCGATTGTGAAAATTTCTTCACCTGTTTGAGAGTTAGTAGAAACTCTAAAAGGCGTTACTCTAAAATCTTTATCGTCAATTCGGGCTATAGTAGGGGATAATTTCCATTCAATAGTCCAATCATTTTCACTTCCCAGCGAGTGTTTTCCACTTAATAGACCATTGGTTATAGCTCTTTCAGTGTAAATTAAATTATCCTTCTTTACGTTATTGCTACTTATAATAAAGTTACTTTGTCTAAAGATTGATGCTTCAGATTCTCCATTTTGGATATGAAGTACGTTAAATCTATATTTAGATTTTTCAGTTTTAAAAGACAATCCAGCTAAACCGCTAATTAATACATTGTTGTTACCTACTTCTCCATTTTGGGTTCTATCAGCAAGTAGTTCAAAGTTAGATTTATCGGTTTCATCTTTTCTGTATATCTGGCCATCAACATACTCATCATAGTATTTAGTTTCATTTTTATAAGATAATGAAGCTAAAAACCCAAGTTTGTTATCACCAATTTCATATTGATTACCAGCTGTGGCCGATAATTTAAAATCCATCAAACTTTGTTCACGTTGTGCAGCCAAGGTAGGGTTAAAACGTTGTGTTATAACTTGCGCAACTTCACCATTTTGTTGTGGTAATGGCACATCTTGATTAGGAGCCAGTGGGTTATCTCTCAAGCCATCATCAAAACCTAAAAAGTCGGTGTTACTTTTATCAGATACTAAATAATTATCCTGAAAGTGGAAATCTGAATTATAACTTGCTCCTATAGATAAACTATACTCTTCTCGGCTTGGGATGTCTTTTGTTACAATATCAACAACACCACCAGTAAAATCTGCAGGTTGATCTGCTGTAGCCGATTTAACAACTAAAATATTTTCTAGTATTTGGGTAGGGAAAATGTCAAGTTGCAATGTATTTCTGTCTGGGTCAAGACCTGGAACATCTACTCCGTTTAAAATAGATTTTGTGTACCGGTCGCCAAGCCCTCTTACATATACAAATTTTCCACCTTGAATAGAAACACCTGGTACATTTTTAACAGCATTTGCTACACTACTAGCTCCTGTTTTTTTAATACTTTCAAGAGACAGACCATCCATTAAATTAACTGAATTTTTCTGTAAGCTAAGTACAGCTGCTTCAGTGTTTTTTCGGGCAGTTGTAGTAATTATTACCTCGTCTAGTTGACCAGCACTTGCTTGTAGCGTTACATTAACAGCAGTAGATTCGTTTTCAGAAATAATAATATCTGTTATTTCTTTAGTTTGATATCCAACAAACGAAAAAACCAATGTATAGGTACCTGGTTTTAAATCTAATGTGTATTTGCCTTCAAAATCTGATGTTGTTCCTGTTTGGGTTCCTTTAATTACAACATTTGCAAATGGAAGGACATCGTTGTACTCTCCATCATTTATGGTACCGTTTACAGAACCTGTTTGACTAAAGGCTAATTCTGCTAAAAAAAGTAATACTACTAGTAACGTATTTTTCATAACTATTATTTATAAAACTTGCCCGCTTTGTTTAAAGCGAGCAAGTTGGCTAATTATATGAGAACAAAAATTTAATCAATCGAATTAAAGTGCTCCTTTAGAGCTTGCGAATGTCCAAGAGAATACAGACATATTAGCACCACCACTAGTTCCTTGTGAGGTCCAGTTAGCAGCTCTTTCGCTAAAAGAAGGGTTTAAAATTATTAAGTCTTCAAATACGTCATTTTCATCATTTTCATCATCACAGTTTTCAATACAACCTCCTTTTTCAACGAATACAGTATTATCAGCTCCATTAAGTATCCAATTTTGGAATACTATTTTTCCATCTAAATAGTTTTGAGAAACTACATTGTTGTCTAATTCTACATCTGAAGAAGTTTTAAAACCTGTTGCGTAAACGTTACGTACAGTTCCCATTGCATTATCTCTAAAATCTGCGTACTCACCATTTTCGGTTGTAGTATTTCCAACTAAAGTAAGACCGTCAATAGTAAAGCTACCTTCTAGTGAACCTGCAGGACCGTCAATTTCAAGACCGTGGTCAGAAATATCGCCCAGAACTACTGCAGCATTAGATATAGTACCTGAGTAAGCTTCGTCAATATCAAGACCATCATCACCTTGTGCCCATACCAATAGGTTAGAAGAGTTTACTGAACCTCCAAACCATTCGATACCGTCATCTACATTCCCTACCACTTCAATGTTTGAAACTGTTGTTCCTGTACCTACACCACCTAAAGTAAGACCGTTAATTTCATTTCCTTCACCAATTAAAGCTCCACCGTGACGGATAGAAATGTAGTTAAGCGTTCCTGAATCATCAGAATCATCATTACCACCATATAATCCATTTCTGTCACTAGCAGGAATCCCTTCAATTTGGTTTTCTGTAGCATCACCAGATAGAGATGCTCTAGCATTTCCTAAAACAATTACACCACCCCAAAGGCCACGATCACTTTCGCTTAGGTTAGTACCAGCAGTTTGTCCTAATTCAATATTATCAGTTATTGAAGTAAATATTATCGGGTTGCTAGCTGACCCATTAGCTTCAATGTTTGCATTTCTTGCAATAATTAAAACAGAAGCATTTGAATCTTGACCAGTTTCGGCTTTAATTATTGTTCCTGGATCAATTGTTAAAGTTGCTCCATTAGTTACAGTAACACGACCGTCTAAAGTCCATATTACATCGTTAGTTAATGTGAAATCTTCAGTAATTTGGCCTGTAAGTACAGAGTTTACAGGAGTTGGATCATCATCCACTGCGATTGGATCATTATCATCACTGCTACAGCCAACAAATAATATTGTTGCTGTAATCGTTATACAAGAAAGAAAGAATTTTTTCATTTTTTAATCTATTTTTTAGTTTTATTTAGTGCCACAAAGAAACTCACATACTGTAAAGCTGGTGTTAACTAGTCATTACTAATTTGTCATAAGAAAGTTATCTTAATGTTAATTGCTTAACATTGCCTTTTCACTTTGCACGGTGTGGTCAAAATAGTATCTTGCAAGTAAAACTCTGTGTTATGATGCAATGGGAAAAACTACTCTCACTTAAACGCCAAGGCGATACCAATAAGCGACTACGGATGGAACAAGACGAAACTCGTTTAGGTTTTGAAGTAGATTATGATCGTGTTATCTTTTCTTCTGCCTTTAGAAGCTTACAGGATAAAACCCAAGTTATTCCGCTTTCTCAAACATCATTTGTACACACGCGTTTAACACATAGCTTGGAAGTTTCTGTGGTCGGTCGGTCATTAGGGAGGCAAGTAGGGAAGGCTATTCTTGAAAAACACCCACAGCTTAAAAAAACACATGGATATCAGTTTAACGATTTTGGTGCTATTGTAGCAGCAGCAGCGTTAGCACACGATATTGGTAACCCGCCTTTTGGTCATAGTGGTGAAAAAGCGATTGGCGATTATTTTTTAAATGGAAGAGGAAGGCGTTTCAAAGAAAAGTTAACCCCAAAAGAATACCAAGATTTGGTAGACTTTGAAGGAAATGCTAATGGATTCAAAATATTAACGGAAACTAAAAATGGCGTTGATGGAGGGTTACGCTTATCGTACGCAACCTTAGGTGCTTTTACAAAATATCCTAAAGAATCCCTGCCGAAGAAACCTACTAACCACATAGCAGATAAAAAGTATGGCGTGTTTCAATCTGAAAAAGACTCTTTTAAAGAAGTTGCTGAAGAATTAGGGTTGCTGAAACGTGGTGAAGATAATAATATGAGCTATTACCGTCACCCCTTAGCGTATTTGGTTGAAGCGGCCGATGACATTTGTTATACCATTATCGATTTTGAAGACGGTATTAACCTTGGTTTAATAGAAGAGGAGTTTGCGTTAGAATATCTAATCAACTTAGTAAAAAACACGATTAACACTGAAAAATACCATAACCTAAAACAAAGCTCTGATCGGTTGGCATATTTACGTTCTTTGGCAATCAATACATTGATAACCGAAGCAGTTGAGGTTTTTTTAAAGCACGAAGAAGATATTTTACAAGGCGAATTCTCCCAGGCATTGTTGGATAAAAGTCGATACCAAGCACAGATAAATGATATTATTAAAATTAGTATCGAAAAAGTATACCAAAGCAAAGAAGTGGTGGAGAAAGAAATAGCTGGCTACAAAGTGCTGGAAACTTTAATAGACACCTTTACAACCTCCGTTGAGCGTGTAGTTAGCGGTGAAGAAAGACATTACGATCGCTTGATTTTGAAAAATTTCAACAACACTATATCTGAAAAAGAATCGCTTTATAAAACTATTTTAGCCGCTTGCCATTATGTGTCAAGGCTAACAGATGGTAAATCGTTGCAGCTTTTTGATAGAGTACGTGGGGATTTTAAATAGAACTTAAAACTTTTAATTTATCAATTCCATTTTAGATTACTAATTTTCAGATATAATATTAAAATTAAACATCTAGTCGTGTTAACGGATAATAAAGTGAAAGAGTTGCCTAGTATGCCCCATAGATACTCCACGGATACTCCATAGATAGTTCATTGTTTTGTAAGAATATGATCTTTTTTCCTACAAGACTTACAGAAATTGAATAATTCCATAATTTACTGTATACATTTTAAAATAATTTGTTTGATTTTTCCTATAGAAACCCCTGCTTCATCTTTCAATTCATCAACCGTTCCGTGTTGGGGGAAGTAATCTGAAATCCCAAGTATTTTGACGGTTCCTTTATAGTTTTTTTCTGAAGCGTATTCCAAAACACCACTTCCAAATCCGCCTTTAATTACGCCATCTTCTACGGTGATGATGGTTTGGTATTTTTTGAAAATAGCATTCAATAATTCAGTGTCCAATGGTTTTATAAAGCGCATATCATACACGGCCACTTTTTCTTTTTCTGAAATACTTTTAAGAGCATTCAAAACTGTTTCAGATATTGTACCAATGGTCAAGATAGCTACTTCAGAACCTTTTTGTAGGCAAACTCCTTTTCCTGTTTCAATTTCAGAAAACGGTTTTTTCCAATCTTTTATGGAGCCTCTCCCACGTGGATACCGAATGGCAATTGGGTTTTTAAGCCCTAATTGAGCTGTATAAAGGATGTTCCGGAGTTCAATTTCGTTTCTAGGAGCAAAAATGATGAGGTTAGGAATGCATCGTAAAAAAGCAAGATCGAAAATACCGTGGTGTGTGGCACCGTCCTCACCAACAATACCAGCTCTATCTAAACAGAATATCACGGGTAGGTTTTGTAAACAAACATCGTGAATCACTTGGTCGTAAGCACGTTGTAAAAATGTAGAATAAATATTACAGAAAACGGTCAGACCTTGTGTAGTAAGACCAGCAGAAAGCGTAACAGCGTGTTGTTCAGCAATACCAACATCGAAAGCGCGTTCGGGGAAGGTTTCCATAAAGTATTTTAGCGAACTTCCTGTTGGCATAGCTGGTGTAATGCCTACTATATTTTCGTTTTCTTTAGCCAGTTCTACGATTGTTTCACCAAAAACATCTTGAAATTTAGGAGGAAGTCCGTTGCTATCCCTTGGCAATAAATCACCGGTAAGCGCATCAAACTTTCCTGGGGCATGATATTCCACCTGGTTCTCTTCCGCTTGACGTAATCCTTTCCCTTTTTTGGTGATGACGTGCATTAATTTAGGACCGGAAACGTTTTTCAAACGCTCCAATTCTAAAGTCAATTCTTCTAAATTATGACCATCAACAGGACCAGAATAATTAAAGTTCAAGGCTTCGAAAATGTTATCTGTCTCTGGCGCTCCATCTAAGGTGACCTTTGTTAGGTAGTCTTTAAGTGCCCCAACACTTGGGTCTATGCCAATAGCATTGTCATTAAGAATGACCAAAATATTAGTATTGGCGATTCCTGCGTGGTTTAAGGCTTCAAAAGCCATTCCACTAGCTATGGAAGCATCACCTACTATTGCAATATGTTGTTTTTGTATTTCTCCTTTAATTTGTGAAGCAATGGCCATACCTAAGGTTGCCGAAATTGCCGTACTGCTATGTCCAACACCGAAAGCATCATAGTTGCTTTCACCTATTTTAGGAAACCCAGAAATTCCGTTCAGTTTTCTATTTGTGTGGAAACTATCTTTTCTTCCAGTCAAAATTTTATGTCCATATGCTTGATGCCCCACATCCCATACTAAAATATCATCTGGTGTTTTAAAAATGTAATGCAAGGCAATAGTGAGTTCTACAACACCGAGGCTGGCTCCTAAATGGCCTTCTTTGGTTGCTACGATATTAATAATGAAATCACGCAGTTCTTTTGCAACTTGCGGTAATTTTTCCTTTGAAACCTTCCGAAGGTCTTTGGGAAATTGAATACTATCTAATATCTTTTTTGACACATAACAAAGATACATTTTGATATTGTACTTTTGAATATTCTATAAAAGATACTCATGGATTTATTAGAACCCTACGACGACACTTATTTTATGAAACGCGCTCTTATGGAAGCTGAAGCAGCTTTTGAAAAAGATGAAATACCTATTGGAGCTGTAATTGTTGTAAATAACCAGATAATTGCTCGGGCCCATAATCTTACTGAGACGCTAAACGATGTTACTGCCCACGCCGAAATGCAGGCTATAACTGCTGCAGCAAATTATTTAGGAGGTAAATACTTGAAAGGATGTACATTGTATGTTACCATTGAGCCTTGCCAAATGTGTGCGGGAGGGTTGTATTGGAGCCAAATTGATAAAATAGTATACGGAGCAAGAGATGAACAGCGAGGCTGTATTACAATGAACACAAAACTGCATCCTAAAACCAAGATGAGTGGCGGGGTTCTAGAAGAAGAGGCTTCACAATTGCTTAAAAAGTTTTTTATTGAAAAGCGAAATATGAATTAAAGGCACTAAAAAACCCTCCATTTTGTGGAGGGTTTGATAAAATCTGTAAAAGTATATCACTTAGTGAATAACGCGTACTTGAGCTGCAGTCATTCCTTTTCTTCCTTCTTCTTCAACATATTCTACTTTGTCACCTTCGTTAAGAGCTTCGCCATTAAGACCGGTAACGTGTACAAAAATGTCTTTTCCGGTTTCATCATTTGTGATAAATCCGTAACCTTTAGATTCGTTAAAAAACTTTACTGTTCCTTCCATTGTAATAAAAAAATAAATTAATAATAACCCAAAGGTACTATTAATTTAGGCTGAAACGTTAAAAAAATGTAAAAAAAGTGAAAAAAGTAGTCTATTTACATCTTTTCTTCTTTTCCTTTTTCTCTCATTTTATCAAGGTTTTCTTTGGTAAGCATATAGTCTTTAAAATTTCTTTTTCGCCATCTATGGTAAATAAAAAGCGGCATCCAAACAAAAAATAAACCAACTATGGAAAGGCCTACACAGAGCTCACCCGTACTGTAATCTTCTGGACGGATGTAAAACCCATAACTACCACAACCAACAATTGCTATAAATACTATAATTAAAACAGATCTCATAAATGTTTTATTAGTTTCCTGAAAAATCAATTAATTTTCTACGATAAGCAGTAAGTAATTTAGATTTTGAAATAAAACCGTAATATTTTCCCTTATTAATTACAGGTAGATTCCAAGCGCCACTGGCTTCAAACTTTTTCATTATTTCTTGCATAGTGTCTTCCTTATAAAAAATTAAAGAAGGAGCACTTTCCATTAAATCTTTTGCTGTCACCTTATCATATAATTTTTGATCGAACATGATTTTACGGAGGTCGTTCAGTAAAATAATGCCTAAAAAGGTATTGTCTTTATCTACTACAGGATAGATATTCCTGTTTGATTTTGCAACTGCATAGTCTAAAATTTCGCCTAACTTCATTTCTGGAGTAATACTTATAAAATTCTGTTCTATAACTTTATCAAGTTCCATTAAAAGTAATGCGTTTTTATCTCGGTTATATGTTAATAAGGCATCTCTTTTTGCGAGCTCATGAGTGTATATAGTATGTTCCATTCCTTTTTTGGTAATCATATATGAGATAGCAACTGTAATCATTAAAGGAACAAAAAGCTCATAACCTCCAGTAATTTCAGCTATTAAGAAAATAGCAGTTAAGGGCGCGTTAATCACTCCAGCAATTAAACCTGCCATTCCAATTAATGTAAAGTTAGCTTCAGAAACATAAAAACCCAACCCTAAGTTGTTTATTATTTTTGCTATTACATTACCCAAAGCACTCCCCATAACCATAGTAGGAATAATAACTCCACCAACTCCACCAGCGGCAAAAGTAGTGGTCATGGCGATTGCCTTGAAAAAAGTGATTCCAAATAATAAAGCAATCACTATCCAGATATTATCTGTAGCATCACCGAATGGTGTGCTTCCTAAAGCGTGCAAATGATTCCCTTCTAATAAATCTGAAATAAAACTTAAACCTTCCCCGTATAATGGCGGGATGTAATAAAGCATAATGCCAATAGCAAGACCTCCGACCAAAAGCTTTAAAAACCTTGATTTAATATGATCGAAGAAACCATATATGGCAAAATATATTTTTGTGAAATAAATTGATGCTATCCCGGTACCAACACCTAACAGAATATAAAAGAGTGTGTCATTTATTAAAAACTTATTTGAGGTTTGTATATTGAAAAGCAATTCGTCTCCTAAAAAGAAAAAAGAGGTTAAGACTGACGAAATAGAAGCAATAAGCAGCGGTAACAAAGAGGCAAATGTTAAGTCTAAACTAAAAACTTCTACTGCAAATACAATGGCTGCAATGGGAGATTTAAACATCGACGCCATTACTCCAGATGTAGCACAGGCGATTAAAAGGGTTCGTGTTTTTTTATCGACGTGCAATATCCTGCCCAAATTTGAACTTATAGCAGAACCAGATGTAATTGCAGGTCCTAATAGTCCCACAGATCCACCAAAACCAACTGTTAGTGGTGCCATAATTAAGGGGTGATAAATTAATCTATAGGATAATAATCCTTTTTGCCTTAATAAAGAATAGAGAAGCGAAGGGATAGACCGTTTTATAAATGAAGGAACAGAGGGTTTTAACTCTTTCACCAAAACGTATTTTTTCAGTAGATAGACTAGTAATAGCCCTACAAAAGGTAAAACAAAATAGATATGGTTTTCAGTAATGATAAGAGCGTGCTCAAAAAAAGACTGAATTGTAAAGGTTATGTTTTTTAAAGATAATGATACAATACCCGCTAATAAGCCTACTAAAGCGCTTAAAATAAGTACAAAGTTTTTTTGGGAAATATGTTTATATCTCCACTTTAAAAATTTGGACAGAAACGTTTTAGACTCTGGCATTGTATAAAGATATAAATAAAGAGTTGGTATGTACTTGTTATTGTTTTTTAACGATAAGTATAGAGTACAAAAAAGTATTTTAAATTATGACTATTATAAGGTTAGTTTTCCAATTCGCGTAATAATTCTGTAAAGTTTTTTAGGTACAATTGTCGTAGAGTTTCAACATAATGCCTATTATTATAACTACCTGCTTTAAAATCCTCCATAGCATTATTGGTTAATGCTACCGCTTCTTTATTTTCACCTTCAGATTGTAAAATAAGCGCTTTATAGTATTTTGCATCGGCAGAGCGATTGTTATTATATAACAATACTTTATCAAAATCTGCTATTGCTTTTTTAAATTCATTACGTTCATAATAAGCAATGCCTCTAAATAAAAAAGCAGTTGGCTCTACCCAATCTTCGCCGTATTCTTCGGTTTCAGCATCTATGTTTTTACTGAAATAAGCTATCGAGTTTTCATGGTCTTTCAATCCTAGGTAGGCAATACCACGCCAATAATCTACACTGTGACCTTGTGGGGCGTCTACAAAGTTTGGGGTTAGGGTATCGCTGGCATTAAAATCTGCAATTGCTTTTTTGTAATCACGGTAAAACCATAGGTAGTTGTACCCTCTATAAGGTTGCCAAATAACAGGATCGCATTCAACAGCTTTATCTATCTGTGTTTTCCATTTATTGGGCATCCCTCTTTTTAAATACGCCACAGAAAGTTCGCGTACGGCATCACAGTTATTGGAGTCTATTTCAATAGCTTTTGCAATTCGGGTCATACTTTTAGGTGAACCTTGAAAAAGATGGCTGCCTTCTTTAAATACCTTTTCAGAAAGTTTTTTCCGTTCGATTTTAGACAATTTTGAATAATCATCACTTTCAGCACATGAAAACAACAATACCAAACAAAATAAACTAAGGTAATATTTCAAGTAGTTCCCCATTTTCAATTTTATAAAGTATGTACATATAATGGTTGCAGGCGTTTCCATCTTCGCTTTTTATATAACCAACTTGCCAGTTTTCTTTTCTAACAGTGAGTTTTAATAGCTGCTGAACCATATCATCATTCATAGAAATAGGTTGCATATCTTGGTTCAATTCAGAAACAACTACATTTCCTGTTTCCCCGTTACAGTTTATATGAAACCGAAATACTAAAAAACCACTATCGGTATAAGAATCATTTGTATAATGCTCTTGAATATAGTTTCTGAAAGTATATTTACCTCCTTTATATATTTTAGGCTGCGAACTAGAATGAATTCCTGCGATTCCAACGTCACAAAGCTGAAAATTTTCCGTTAGCAAAGCCTTTTCAGGATTTATATAACCAATATGGTGTGAATATTTTTTTTCGTCTACTGAAAATTTCCCGTAATATTTGTAATAGATATAGCCGACAAAAACACCACCTATAACAACAAGTGACCCAATTATAATTGCTGAAACCTTAAAGGTTTTTTTCCAATTCATCTTAAGGTTTAAGGGTGATCGCTAAGTTAAGTTCTTTAAGCTGCTCTTTGTCAATTGCTGCAGGAGCATCTATCATAACATCACGACCTGCATTGTTTTTAGGGAAAGCAATAAAATCACGGATGGTTTCTTGACCGCCTAAAATAGCAACTAATCTGTCTAAACCAAAAGCAAGACCACCGTGTGGAGGTGCTCCATATTGGAAGGCATCCATTAAAAAGCCAAATTGTGCTTTTGCTTCTTCAGGGGTAAAGCCTAAATAATCAAACATTTTTGATTGTACTTCTTTATCATGAATACGAATAGAGCCTCCGCCAATTTCGTTTCCGTTTAAAACCAAATCATATGCGTTGGCTTTTACAGCACCTGGATTCGTTTTTAGTAATTCCATTTGGCCAGGTTTTGGAGATGTGAAGGGGTGGTGCATCGCGTGGTAACGCTCTGTTTCTTCATCCCATTCTAGTAATGGAAAATCGATAACCCATAAAGGGGCAAACTCATCAGCTTTTCTTAGCCCTAAGCGTTCTGCCATTTCCATACGCAGGACACTTAATTGCGAACGCGTTTTATTAATTTCACCAGAAAGGACACAGATTAAATCGCCTGCTTTGGCTCCTGTTGCTTCGGCCCATTTTGCCAAATCATCTTGATCGTAAAATTTATCAACGGAAGATTTATAACTTCCGTCGTCATTACAACGCACGTAAACCATTCCTAAAGCTCCTACTTGTGGTCGCTTTACCCAATCTATTAATTTATCGATTTCTTTTCGAGAAAAACTGTTTCCGCCGGGAATAGCTATTCCGGCCACTAATTCAGCTGAATTAAATACCTTAAAATCTTTATGTTGCGCTACTGCGTTTAACTCGCCAAACTCCATCCCAAAACGGATATCAGGTTTGTCGTTTCCGTAGCGTCGCATGGCTTCGTCGTATGTCATTCTTGGGAAATCACCTATTTCAACATCGTTTATTTGTTTTAGTAGGTGGCGTGTTAGCCCTTCAAAAATATTTAAGATGTCTTCTTGTTCTACGAAAGCCATTTCGCAGTCAATTTGCGTAAACTCTGGTTGGCGATCGGCACGAAGATCTTCATCACGGAAACATTTTACTATTTGAAAGTATTTATCCATTCCGCCAACCATAAGCAATTGCTTAAAGGTTTGTGGTGATTGTGGCAAGGCGTAAAACTGACCTTCATTCATTCGGCTAGGCACTACGAAATCGCGAGCGCCTTCAGGAGTAGATTTAATAAGATAAGGGGTTTCAACCTCCACAAAATCTTTTTCTGACAGGTAATTTCTAACAGCCATAGTTACTTTATGGCGAAAAACTAGCTTATTGCGAACGGGATTTCTACGAATATCAAGATATCGATATTTCATACGTAAATCCTCCCCGCCATCCGTTTTGTCTTCAATAGTAAATGGTGGTGTTAATGAGGTGTTTAAAACAGAAATTTCAGAAACTAATATTTCCACATCGCCAGTAGGCATATTAGGATTTTTAGATTCCCTCTCAATTACGGTTCCAGTAACTTGGATAACAAATTCTCTTCCTACTTTAGAAGCTTTGTCCATCACTTCTTTAGGAGTTCGCTCTTCGTCAAATATTAGTTGGGTAATTCCATATCGATCTCTCAAATCTACCCAGCCCATAAAACCTTTATCCCGAATTTTTTGAACCCAACCTGATAGGGTTACTTCGGTATTAATATTTTTAGCTCTTAACTCGCCGTTGTTGTGCGTTCTATACATATTCAGAAAATTGAATTGCAAATTTAATAAGATAAAGAAACTTGGGAAGATTTATCTAAGAATATTTGAAATCATTATTGGTGGTTAATAATAATGTGTATAAATAACAGTAGTAATGATAATTTGTTAAGAAATGTTTAGTAAATTCGAGGTATTAACAACAAAACAACTTTAGTCACAGGTATCTCCTGTTCTTAATTTTACTATTACCGTTTTTTGCCTTTTCACAGACAACCTTAACGGGAACAGTGAATGATGAAAATGGAGAAACCGTCCCCTTTGTCAATGTAATTGAAAAAGGGACAAGTAATGGAACAACAACCGATGTGGATGGTAAATTTACCATTGAAGTAAGTGAAGTGCCCGTAGTTTTAGTATTTTCTTCACTGGGTTTTAAAAGCCAAGAATTTCAGGCTATTAACAGAAACCCTATAAATATAACGTTGGGAGAGTCTGCTCAGGCATTAGAAGAAGTAGTTGTAACTGGTTTAGCGACATCTGTTAAACGAACTAATTCTGCAAATGCCGTAGCGTCACTTTCGGCGGAACAAATTACAGGAACAACGCCTCCACCTACATTAGATGGAGCTTTATATGGTAAGTTTCCTGGTGCTGTTGTGAATGCAAACTCAGGTGCTCCGGGAGGAGGGCTTTCTGTTAAGTTAAGAGGGGCAACTTCCATACAAGGTAATACACAGCCTCTTTATATTATTGATGGGGTTTATGTAGATAACTCTTCCATCGCAGCAGGACTAAATACTGTTTCTGCAGCTTCTGCAGGTGGTAGTGCTTCTAATCAAGATAACCCTACCAACCGTATTGCGGATATAAACCCAGAAGATATTGCTAATATTGAAATATTGAAAGGTGCTTCAGCAGCTGCAATATATGGTTCGCGAGCCGCCGCAGGGGTAGTAATTATTACTACTAAAAGAGGTAAAGCTGGTGAAACAAAATTCAGGTTTTCACAAACAACTGGTTGGAGTGAAGCAATTAACTTATTAGGTGTGCGTGATTATACAGAAGAACGTGTTTTAGAAAGTTTTGGCGAGGCAGACCTTGCCGCTTATAGAGCTGCACGTGATGCTGGTCAACTGCACGATTATGAAGATGAAATCTTTGGTGAAAAGGGAATTATAAGTATTACCAACTTTAATATGAGTGGAGGTAGTGAAAAAACTAAATTTTTTGCTGGTGTAACTCATAATAATGAGAAAGGTATTGTTTTAAATACTGGATATGAAAAAACCTCATTACGTTTAAACTTAGACCACAATCCAGAAGACTTTTTGAAGTTTACCTTGAGCTCTAATTACATCTACTCTTCATCAGACCGTGGTTTTTTTAATAACGATAACTCTGGAACAACAATCGGTATTGCTTTAACAGCTACTAGACCTTGGGACCAATTGTTCCCTAATGAGGATGGCATCTACCCAGATCACCCTAATAACTCATCAAACCCACTGCAAACTCGTGATTTGGTTACAAATAGAGAGACAGTAAACCGTCTTATAATGGGGGGTACTGCAAACTTAGATATTTATAGGGCTGATAATTCTAACCTAGAATTAATCCTTAGAGGTGGTATTGACTTTTATGGTCAACAAAGTAGAGCTATATTTCCTAAGGAGTTACAATTTCAAAAACTATCTAACGGAGGGTTAAATGGAGTTTCAGCTCAGGGAGATACTCAAAATAAAAACTATAACCTTTCTGCTTTTTTAGTACATAATTACTTTACAGATAGTGATATTAATTTTAGAACTCAATTTGGTTTAACAAGAGAGTATTTTGATCAAAATACGGAGCTTATAACAGCTACTGGTTTGGTTGCTTCAGAAACCAATGTAGATCAAGCTGCTAATACAGGTGTAAACCAAACAAGATTGTTGCAGGAAGATTCTGGTTTCTTTGCACAAGAAGAAGTGAACTTTAAAGACATGTTTATAGCAACTGTGGGTGTTCGTGGTGATAAGTCGTCTAATAATGGTGATGCAAACGAACTATTTTATTACCCGAAAGCATCTTTAGCTGTTAATTTAAACGAGTTTGATTTTTGGAATGAAGGATCTGCTTGGAATCAACTTAAACTACGCGCAGCGTATGGAGAAGCAGGTAACTTCCCACCCTTTGGCGCATTGTTTACATCCTATAACGCCTTTTCTACAGATGGTATATTGGGAATTAGCCTTATTGGGATAAGAGGAGATGCTAATTTAAAATCGGAACGTCAAAAAGAATTGGAGTTTGGTACCGATATTGGCTTTTTTAACGGCCGGGTTAATCTATCTGCCACCTATTACATTAAAACTATTGACGACCTTATTTTACAAGCTAACCTAGAACCTTCTACCGGTTTTACCAGTCAATTTGTTAATGCAGGTAGCTTAGAGAATAAAGGTATTGAAATAGGTTTGAACACAGCTCCTATATTAACAGATGATATACAATGGAACTTAGGTGTCAACTTCTTTAAAAACCAATCTGAAGTTACTCAGTTAGATGTTCCCGCGTTTAATACTGGAGCGTTTGGTCCAAGTTTAGGTTCTTTTAGAATTGAAGAAGGACAAAGTGCAACACAAATAGTAGGGGCTTATCCTGAAGGATTACGAGTAATTGGTGATGCAGAGCCTGATTTTCAAATGGGTTTTAACAGTGATTTAAAATATAAAAACCTTCAATTTACTATGCTATGGCAATGGAAAAATGGAGGAGATAATGTAAACTTAACTACATTATTGACCGATTTAAATGAAACGAGCCATGATTATGACGATTTTGGAGTAGATCCATCTGGAGAATTACCTAATGGTGAATACAGACCGGGAGCACCACCAGAAGTACATGTTGAGGATGCTAGTTATGTGCGCTTACGCGAAGTAGGGTTGTATTATACCCTGCAAAGCGAAGTTTTAGCAGGAATTCTAAACGGAAGTATAGATAGTATAAAGTTTGGTGTATCCGGTACCAATATACTTAACTTTTTCGATTACAATAGTTATGATCCTGAAGTATCAAACTTTGGCGGGGGCTCCATTTTTACAGGAGTGGATGTATTACCTTTCCCTTCGTCAAAAAGATTCTTATTTAATGTATCAGTTAACTTTTAAAAATAAAAATGATGAAAAAATATATATTTAAAATATTATTTTTCACTTCGATAGTCGCAACCCTCGGTTCGTGCGAAGTAGAAGAATTTAATGATCTAAACAATGCGGAAGTAGATGTTTTTGAAGAAAATCTTACGCGCGGAGATTTGCAAGATCTCGTTGGAGGTATTCTTTATAGTTCTAGAGTTCGCTTAGGAACCTATTATGACGATTGTGGAGTTATAGGGCGTGAATACTATCGCTTTTCAAATTCTGAACCGCGCTTTACTGGGGATTTGCTAGGACGTGAAGACCTAATGCTAGACAACAACACCTTTTATATAACAGGCCCTTGGGGTGCACGGTATAGAACGGTTAAAAATGCTAATTTAATTATTGGATTTATTGAAGGGCAAGATCTTTCGGCACAATTTACAAGTGCTGAATTATCGGGAACTAAAGGATTTTTAAAAACCTTTATTGCTTATGAACTGTTACTGAATTTAAACCTTACCGATGATAATGGAATCCGACTTGATGTGGACGATGAAAATAATCTTGGGCCGTTTGTGTCTAAGTCTGCTGCGTTAACCGGAATTAGAGCATTATTAGAAGAAGGCGCCAATGATTTGGCATATGGTGGAGCAGAATTTCCATATATTTTATCCTCAGGATTTGATGGGTTTGATGCGCCAAGTAGTTTTTTACAAGTAAATAAAGCTATTTCAGCGAGAGTAGCTGCGTATCAGGGTGATTATCCTGCTGTATTGTCTTTCTTAGACGATTCTTTTTTCTCTTTAGACGGCTCCGCTTTAAACACGGGAATTTTTTATAACTTTTCTTTAAATCAAACCGATATTATAAATCCATTGTTTCAAGCAATTGACGGTTTATCGTCAGCAAATGCACGAATAGTTCAACCTACTTTTATTGCAGATGCAGAAGCCAATGATGATAGATTAGAAAAAGTAGTAGAACTGGATGAACCTATAAGTCAAGATGATTTAGAAGGAAATTTTGCACTTTTTAGATATGAGACTAATATATCTGATATTCCAATTATTAGAAATGAGGAATTAGTTCTATTATATGCTGAAGCCAATATAAATATTAACTCAACTGAAACTGTAAATGCACTTAATATTATTAGATCAAGTGCAGGATTGGATCCATATACAGGGCCTACAGATTCAGCTTCGTTAACAGATGAAATGTTAACCCAGAGAAGATATTCATTATTTGCTGAAGGACATCGCTGGATTGACATGAGAAGATTTGGTAGATTAGATGAACTTCCAACAGATAGACCAGAAGATGATGTATTTTCTCAATTTCCAATTCCATTGACAGAGAATCAGTAATTATAAAATAAGTTTATAAGCAAAAAACCCTTTCCATTTGGAAAGGGTTTTTTATTCTTCTTTATTAATTAATCTATAGGTAAAGGTTGTTCTTTCATTTCTTCATCTTCATCTGTTTCAACAGATGTAAACTTCTTTCTAATCCACATTTTTAGCTTCATAGATAAGAAAAATAAAATAGGAACAACTATTAATGTTAAGAATGTGGCTATTAATAGACCATATATAACGGTCCAAGCCAAGGGGCCCCAGAAAACTACGTTGTCACCACCCATATAAATATTGGCGTCAAAATCTGCAAAAAGCGTAAAGAAGTTGATGTTTAGTCCAATAGCTAATGGAATTAAAC
This sequence comes from uncultured Marixanthomonas sp., assembly GCF_963974425.1. Taxonomy (NCBI): domain Bacteria; kingdom Pseudomonadati; phylum Bacteroidota; class Flavobacteriia; order Flavobacteriales; family Flavobacteriaceae; genus Marixanthomonas; species uncultured Marixanthomonas sp. Next base: position 120,338 of record NZ_CAXBCK010000001.1, on the reverse strand, counting down.
CTAAAATGGTTGTGATTGCTGTTAGTAATACAGGTCGTAAACGAGCCTTTCCAGCCTTAACAATACTTTCAAAAAGATCTTCAGTTTTTAAATATTGATCTTCATCTATATCTAGCTCCTGTTTTTTTCTATCAATTAAAAGTTGAGCATAATCTAACAGTACAACACCATTATTTACTACAATTCCTGCTAGAGAGATAATCCCAACCATCGTCATCATAATAACAAAAGCACTTCCTGTAATAACAATACCGCCAAATACTCCAATTAAACTTAAGAAAATAGCCAACATGATTATTGCTGGTTTTGATATTGAGTTAAACTGGAAAATTAAGATAAAGAAAATAAGTCCAAGACCAGTAAAGAAAGCACCCATTAAAAATGCCATTTGCTTGTTTTGTTCTTCAATCTGGCCTGTGTAATCAATTTTAATGTTTTCAGGTAAACCTTCATAACTCTTCATCTCATTTTGAATTTGAGCTACTATAGCTCCAGCATCGGTATAACCTGGTGCTAGTGCAGAGTATACGGTTACAACACGCTTAGTGTCTTTGTGTTTAATAGCACTAAATCCTGAATTATTTTCATGTTTTGCAACGGCAGAAATAGGAATAGTTTTTAATTGCCCGCTATTATCTCTAAAGGTGATGTTTTGATTGAATAAGGCACTTGTATTATATCTGTTTTCTTCGTTAAAACGAACATAAATGTCATAATCATCACCGTCTTCTTTATAAATACCAGCTTTAGCTCCAAAAATGGAGTTACGGAGTTGTTGACCAACTTGTGAGGCGCTAATACCTAATTCGCCCGCTTTCTCTCTGTCAACTACAACTTGCATGCTAGGCTTATCTTTATTAACATCAATCTTCAGCTCATCAATACCTGCAATATTTTTAGTGTTTATAAATTCACGCATATTTTCGGCAGTGGCAATCAACTGGTTGTAATCATCACCTTCAATCTCAATATTAATAGGTGATCCAGCAGGTGGGCCATTGGCATCCTTTTCAACTGAAATTAGGACCCCAGGATAAATACCTACTAATGCTTCTTGTACTTTTTGTCGCAGTAGCTCACTATCTTCACCACGACGATATTTGTACTCACGCATAGATGCAGTAATTTTTGCTTTATGGGGCATTTCTGCTGTAGAACCGCCATCTGTTTGGGGGTTTCCTGCCCCTTCACCAACTTGAGATACAGCACTTTCTACAAGAAAATTGTATCCATCGTCTGTGTATTGATCTTGACTAATAACACTATAAACACGCTCTTCTATTTCTTTTGTAATAGCATTTGTTTTCTCAATGGCAGTTCCTTGTGGATATTCTATATAGACAATAATTTGATTTGGTTTATTGTCTGGAAAAAACTCAACTTTTGTTCGTTGTGTTGCTAATGAAGCTCCAAATGCTATAAATGCAACAATTAATAATAGGAATGTACCAATACTTAAAACTAAAGGCTTTCTTCCTGAAAGTGCCCAACGTAATTGGCGCTCATACCAACGCTCTAACTTAACCAAAGTTTTAGTCTGGAAGTTGTTTGCCCATTTTCTTAAAAAGAAGCGATACACCCAAAGCATGATTGCTGTAAATATCATAAGGGATCCTAAACCACGATAATCACCTCCAACGATAAGAACAAGAACGCCAATTACAATCATAATAACTGTAGTTCTTATAATTTTATTTAGAGGCATATCTTTATCTTCGGTATTCATAAACTGCGATACCAATACCGAGTTAAAGAAAATAGCCACAAATAATGAAGAACCTAAAACTACCGAAAGGGTAATAGGTAAAATCATCATAAACTCGCCCATAATACCAGGCCATAGTCCTAAAGGAATAAAGGCAGCTACCGTAGTTGCTGTAGAAATAATAATAGGGAAGGCAATTTCGCCAATACCTTTTTTGGCTGCTTGCATTCTACTCATACCTTCTTCATCCATAAGTCGGTATACATTCTCAACTACTACAATACCATTGTCAACCAGCATTCCAAGCCCCATAATTAACCCAAAAAGGACCATAGTATTTAAGCTTTGTCCTAATAAACTTAATATCATGAGAGACATAAACATGGACATAGGGATAGCGAAGCCAACAAAAATGGCATTTTTAAACCCTAAAAAGAACATTAATACAGTAACTACTAGAATTACACCAAATATGATGTTGTTTACTAAATCATCTACTTGCCCTATAGTTACAGAAGATTGATCGTTAGCAATCGTTACGGTTAAGTCTTGTGGCAGTACATTTTCTTTAGCATCCTTTACTATAACTTGAATTTGTTCTGCTGCAGCAACCATGTTTTTACCGGCTCGTTTTTTTACATCTAGCATAACTACCGGATGTCCAAACTCTCGTGCATAAGTAGTTTTATCTTCCTCTTGAAATGAAACTGTTGCTACATCTTTTAGATAAATGGCGTCGCTGTTTTCAGACTTAACAACAAAGTTTTCTAATTGTTTTGGGTCGTCAATTTCACCTAATATGCGAATGGTACGACGTTGACCACTGGCTTTTAAATTTCCAGCAGACATGGTTACGTTACCATTGTTTATAGCACTAATAATATCATTAAAAGTTACATCGGCAGCCATCATTTTATATATGTCTACAGCAACTTCAACTTCTTTTTCTTGTGCACCACGAATATCTGCTTTTTTTATTTCTTGTATATCTTCTATTTCATCTTGAAGATATTCAGCATATTCTTTTAATTTTTCAATGGTATAATCACCCGAAATATTAATATTAAGAATAGGCATTTCTTCAGATAAGCTTAACTCAAAAACATCAGGTTCTACTTTTGCGCCGTTAAAAGTTGGCCAGTCTTCACTTGCTGTTTCGCTATCAATTTCATCTTTAACTTTTTGCTTTGCCTGCTCAACGGTAATATTTTCATCAAATTCAACAATGATCATCCCGTAATCCTCTTGTGAGGTTGAGGTTATTTCAATTACGTTACTTACGGTCTTTAGTTTGTCTTCAAGAGGGTCTGTAATGAGCTTTTCTATATCTTCAGCTGTGTTTCCTGGAAATACTGAACTGACATATATTTTAGTTTCATTTACTTCAGGGAAACTTTCTCTTGGCATATTGAAGAATGCAGAAACCCCTAAATAAAAAATAACAGCAATTAAAACATACATCGTAGTTTTATTGTCAATTGCCCAGGATGATAAACCAAATTCTTTATCGACTTGTTTTTTCTTTTTTGTCATGTTTTGGGGTTTAGTATTTTATCACTTTTACAGTTTGCCCGTCTTTAACGCTACGTGCACCTTCTTGAACTATTTCTGCGCCACTTTCAATACCGTCAAGAACTTCAATAACATCGCCTTGTGTTTTTCCAGTTTCAATGATCACTCTCTTGGCTATACCCTCATCTTTTGCATTTTTTTCATTAACAACATATATATATTGCTCACCTTCTGCATTCTCTGAAATAATACTTTGTGGAATTAAAATCGCTTCTTCGTTAGTGTAATCGTTTATTTTAAGTTTAGCGGTTAAGTTTGGCTTTATGGTTTTATCTGCATTAGGAATAGCAACTTCTACCTTAAAAGTTCTATTAGATGGGTTTATAAAGTCTCCCGCTTGTCTAATTTCAGTATCAATAGTTTTTCCTATTACAGGAAATTCTACTTCTACTTGCTTGCCTTTAGTAACATCTGCTATGTAGCGTTCTGGAACATTGGTTTCAATATACATGTCCTTTAAGTTTACAATACGCATAAGTTGTGTTTGTCCTGATACAACGACACTTCCTTGTTCTGTAATTACATCATCAATGGTTCCGGTAAAAGGAGCTTTTACAACAGTCTTTGCTATTTGTTGTTTTAGTTGATTAACAGCTTCATTTTGTGATTCGTAATTAGACTTGGCTTGTAAAAATTGAATTTCACTACCAATACTTTGTTCCCATAAACGTTTTTGACGTTCATAAGTAGTTTTTGCTAAGCCTGTTTGTATTTTTAATTGTGCTAATTGTTGGCTTAATCCGCCATCATCTATCTTAGCTAAAGTTTGCCCCTTTGTTACTCTCTGTCCTTCTTTTACATACACGTTGGTAAGAATACCATTGTATTCGGGGGTAATTACTAATAGGTTTTTAGTTGTTACATTCCCTTGTATTTCCAAGACGTGATTAAAGATTTCTTCTTTTGCTGTTAGGGTTGTAATTAAAGGAACATTTTTTACAGTATCAATTTTTGAAATAGCACCATCTAACATTTTAATTTTTTCTTGAAGAACTTGCTGCTCATTTACTAGATTGGAGCGTTTTTCACGTATTACCTCTAGGTCATTACTTTCTATAACACTCTCTACTGAGTTTTTTTTATTTTCGCCACCACAGGAGGCTACTGTAATTGTGATTAATAATAGGTATATAAACTTTTTCATAATTGTATGGATTGTGGTGTTTTTAGTTGTCTTTAGTCTCAGGGTATTTTGTTGTGTCCAATAATGTTTCAAGCTCTGCTTTAGTGTTTATAACATCTAACATAGCTTGTAAATAATCTTGTTGTGCTTGAAAAAGTTGCTGCTGGGCTTCACTTAGTTCAAAACTAGTTGCAATTCCTTCAAAAAACTTAATGCTGTTTTTCTTTTCAATACGTCCAGCCAACTCTAAGTTGCGCTCTTTGTTTTCGTAGTTTTCCAAAGCAAATTGATAATCGTTACGAGCGTTTGCAATTTCTAATTTTACTTGATTGCGGGTTTGCTCTAACTCTAATTTAGATTGCTCAAAAGCCAATTGTTTTTGAGCTGTTCTAGCACTTCGCATACCACTACTGAAAATGGGAATACTTAAATTAACTCCCAAAACGGATTGTGTAAAATATTCTTGATTGCTATCAAAAAATGTGAATTCATCACCATAACCCGCAACACCATAATTAACGAAAGCAGAAAGCGTTGGTAGCGCTTTACTTTTTTCAAGCTTCACCTCTACTTCTGAAAGATTTGTTTGGTCTTCAGCAATGCGATAGTCGATGTTTTCTTCAACATTAATTTCTTTAGAAAGTAACAATAAGTTGAAGTTTTCCTTACTCAATTTATTTAAATCATCTGTCGCCACAACCTCTTCTTCTACTGGAATGCCCATAGTTACTTTTAACATATCGTAGGCAATAGCTTGCATGCGTATGGAATTATTTAGATTTGTTTTTAAATTTAAAAGGGTGATTTCCAGTTGCTCTGCATCTTCTTCTTCGGCTAGCCCATTTTCAAAGATCTTTTGGGTGTCGCTGAGGTTTTTTTCAACAGTAGCAACGTTTTTCTTTAAAATTTCAACGCTTTCAGTTGCTAATAGTACATTTCCGTAAGCATCGGTAATGGCTTTTTTAACTTCCAAATCTGTTTTCACTTTTGCATTTTCTGAAATTTGCAATAAGGTTTTGGCTGATTGAATTCCCACAATGTATGAGCCGTCAAAAATTAATTGGTTCCACGTTCCGGTTGCATTTACGCTATGTTGGGTTCCAAATGTAACAGGGACAAAAGTTCCGGGCTCTCCTCCAGCAACTTCTCCAGGTATTAAAGTTACAGGTTGTTTAAGGTTATTGGTATAATTGGCATCTCCACTAATTTGAGGAAGACCTTGCGCAATAATTTCCCACTTTTGTTTTAATGCAATAGCAACGTCTTTTTTAGCGATGCGTGAGTTATAACCATTGTCAAGGCCATACAAAATAGCTTCTTCTAGTGTGAAGGCTCGCTTTTCAACTTGAGTTGAGTCTTGTGCATTTACCAAAATGGCACAAAGGGAAAAAGCAATTAAAAAAATATGTTTTTTCATTAATTTGAATTCTCGTTAATAAATTTATTAAGTGTTTGTAATCCTTTAGGAGTTACAATTCCGCGTAAGTGATATTCTAAATAATCTTCCATTAATTGGATTTTTGAAAATTGAGAAGCTGGAAAAAGAGTCTCATCATTAATGCCGTCTATCCCTAAAAAATAGAGCTTTGAAATAAAATCAACATCGATATTTTTTCTGTAAACTCCTTTTTCAACCCCACGTTTTAAGTTCTCTACCGTACATTCTGCCATATTCTTGTACTTTTTGGCCTTTATCATCGTGTATATCTCGGGATAGTACTTTTGAAGTTGGTATTGTGGTGATGATTTTTCATCTTTTAATCGAAGCATTACGAATTTTTTAATTTCATATAACTCTTCAATCGGATCTTTCTCTTCTATGCGGATGTTATCAATACCGCAAGAAATACCTTCAAAAACTTTTAATACAGATTCCTTAACAAGTTCTGTCTTGTTTTTAAAATGGGTATAAATAGTTTTTTTAGAAATACCCATTTCATTGGATATATCATCCATTGTCACACTCTTAAAACCAAGAGAGAGAAACATTTCTGCTGCTTTTATAGTAATTTTTTCTTTCATAATTTGGCACAAAGGTATATAAAGGAAACTCTAGGAACAAAATAAGTTTCCAAAGTTTTACTATTATTTAACATATCAGTTAAATAAAAAAAAGAAGATGTCAACTTTTTTACAATTTAAGACAGCGGTTTATTTGGCAACTTGTATTTTAGCGGCAAATTTTTAGCATCATGGAATTACTCAAAAAATATAACGTCGCGCTCGCCGATGAATTGAAAAAAACAGTGCAAACAAAAGAGCCTGAGCAGTTATATGAGCCTATTCAATATATTGTTAATATTGGAGGTAAGCGTTTACGTCCAATTCTTACTTTATTAACTTGCGATTTTTTTGGTACTGACTTTGAAAAAGCGATGCCTGCAGCCTTGGCTATTGAGTTGTTTCATAACTTTTCATTAATCCATGACGATATTATGGATAAAGCTCCTTTGCGCCGAGGGAAAGAGACTGTTCATGAAAAATGGGACTTAAATACCGGTATTTTGTCTGGCGATGCTATGTTGATTCTCGCCTATCAATTATTTGAAGAATACGAACCCGAACTTTTTAGAGAGTTAGCAAAACTATTCAGTAAAACGGCTATTGAAGTTTGTGAAGGGCAACAATATGATGTCGATTTTGAAGACCGCGACGATGTAACGATCGATGAGTATATTAAAATGATAGACTATAAAACAGCTGTTTTATTAGGAGCGGCTATGAAAATGGGAGCAATTGTTGCGGGTGCTTCTGAAGATTGTAAAGAAAACATATATAAGTTTGGAAGAAACTTAGGGATAGCGTTTCAGTTGCAAGATGATTATTTAGATGTTTTTGGAAACCCTGAATCTTTTGGAAAGCAGGTGGGAGGTGATATTATTGAAAATAAAAAAACGTTTTTATACTTAACAGCCCTTAATAAAAGTGAGACGACACAAGCTGAAGAGTTAGAGCATTTATATACCATAAACCCGCGGGAGCCTTCCGGTAAGATTGAAACCGTAACGCGTATATTTAAAAACTCCGGTGCAGCGGAAGCTACTCAAGCAGAAATTTCAAAATATACCAATAAAGCAAATGAGTTGTTGGAGCAGATTAAAATTTCAGAAGAAAAGAAAACCGAGCTTCGAGAATTTGGCGAATGGTTAATGAAACGGACGTTTTAGAAATTTAAAAATAAAACCGTACAAAGGGCAGCCAAGGAGAGGTGTAAATGTCCTCATTGTCCTTGTATAAAACATTGTATCGCACACCTATTGTTACGTTTCCATTTCTATATCCAGCACCTGCAAAGAGGGCTGTATTCCAGAAGTTATCTTCAAAATCACCACCTTCCAATTCAATAGTTTGGTTTACCCGAAGCTGTTCTACTTCAGCAGATAATTGAATTTCAGGAATAGGATTAAAGAGCGTAATTAAACTCGCGCCATATAATACGGTGTTGAAATTATCGCCCGATTGATAACTAAACTGTAGCGCAGGACCAGCGCTGAAATAGCGGTTAAAATCATAAATCGCGCTGGGCGAAATCGTACCGCTAAAATAACCATTACCAACATTTATCCCCAACCCGCCACCAAAGCGAACGTGGTCCCAAAAATTGTTTTCAGGTTGTGCTTGTACACCAATTTGCCCAAAACTTACATTCGAAAAAAACATAAATGAAATCGTTAATACGGTAAAATACAGTTTTTTCATTAGGAAATATTTAAGAGTTAGAGGACCATAAATATACGTATTACAATCGCCTATTTATTGTAAATGTTGTATTTTTGTACTGTTTTATAACATGAAACCCTTGTATTCCAATTATGGATAGATATTCTTTTCTAAATGCGGTACACCCTTCGTACATCGCAGAACTTTACGACAAATACTTACAATATCCAGATAGTGTTGAGCCTAGTTGGCGAGCTTTCTTCCAAGGTTTTGACTTTGGAATTGAAAACGATTCACTAGAAGCACTCGGTATTGAGAAAAATGGAGATATACCTGAAGGCTATTTCAAAGAATTTCAGGTAATTAAGTTGATCGATGCATATCGTTCTCGAGGCCATTTGTTTACAAAAACAAACCCTGTACGTGAGAGAAGAAAATACACCCCTAAACTTGATATTGAGAATTTTGGATTGTCAAAAGACGATTTGCAAACTTCTTTTAAAGCAGGAGAGATACTTGGTATTGGTGAATCAACGCTTGAAGAAATTTTAAAACACCTAAATAAAATCTATTGCGATTCTATTGGGATTGAATATATGTATATTCGGAAGCCTGAAGAAATCCAATGGATTCAAGATAAGCTGAACATAAATGAAAATCAGCCAAAATTTTCAGCAGAAAAAAAGAAACATATTCTTAAAAAACTAAATGAAGCCGTCGCTTTTGAAAGCTTTTTGCATACTAAATATGTTGGTCAAAAACGGTTTTCATTGGAAGGTGGAGAAAGTTTAATCCCTGGTTTGGATGCTTTAATTGAAAGTGCTGCCGAAAAAGGTGTTGAAGAGTTCGTTATGGGAATGGCTCACCGAGGCCGATTAAGTACCTTAACCAATATCTTTGGTAAAAGCGCTAAAGACATTTTTAGTGAGTTTGACGGAAAAGACTACGAACAAGTTATTTTTGATGGTGATGTAAAATATCACTTAGGTTGGACCTCAAAGCGGAAAACCGATAGTGGAAAAGAAATTAACCTTAATATAGCACCAAACCCTTCGCATCTTGAAACGGTTGGAGCTGTAGTACAGGGTATTGCGCGAGCAAAACAAGATGATCACCATCTAGAACATCCTGAAAAAGTATTGCCTATCGTCGTTCACGGTGATGCAGCAATTGCAGGACAAGGTATTGTGTACGAAATTGTACAAATGGCGCAATTAGATGGTTACAAAACACAAGGAACCATACATATTGTAGTAAATAACCAAGTTGGTTTTACTACTAACTATTTAGCGGGTCGTTCTTCAACCTATTGTACCGATGTAGCTAAAGTAACGCTTTCGCCAGTGCTTCACGTAAATGCAGATGATGTAGAAGCTGTAGTGCACGCGATGCTCTTTGCGTTAGAATTCAGAATGCACTTTAAGCATGATGTTTTTATAGATTTATTAGGATATAGAAAATATGGCCATAACGAAGGAGATGAGCCTAAGTTTACACAACCACAATTATATAAAGCAATATCAAAACACGAAAATCCTCGTGACCTTTATTCTGAAAAGTTAATTAAGGAAGGTGTAATAGATAAAGAGTACACTAAAAAATTAGAAAAAGAATACAAAAATAAATTAGAGGAAAACCTTGAAGATTCCCGTAAAGAAGAGAAAACGGAAATCAGCGCGATTATGCAAGAAGAATGGGAAGGTTTTACTTATGCCGAAGAGGACAAGATGATGGAAGACGTAGATACTACGTTCGATCTTGATAAAATGACAGAAATTGCCGAAGTAATCACGAAACTTCCGGAAGATAAAAAATTCCTTCGTAAAGTAACTAAGCTGATCAAGGCAAGAAATAAAATGTACTTTGAAGACAACAAGCTAGATTGGGCTATGGGTGAGTTGTTAGCTTACGGTACGTTATTAGCAGAAGGACATGATGTTCGTATAACTGGACAAGATGTAGAAAGAGGTACTTTTTCACATAGACATGCTGTAATTAAAGCTGAGGAAAACGAAGAAGAAGTTGTATTGTTAAACGAGTTGAGTGAAGAACAGGCTCATTTCTATATTTACAATTCATTACTTTCGGAATATGCGGTAGTTGGGTTCGATTATGGTTATGCAATGGCAAGCCCTATTACTTTGTGTATTTGGGAGGCACAATTTGGTGACTTCAGTAACGGAGCCCAAATAATGATTGATCAATATATCTCAGCAGCAGAGGATAAATGGAAGTTGCAAAACGGATTGGTGCTATTATTGCCACACGGGTACGAAGGGCAAGGAGCAGAACACTCTTCAGCAAGAATGGAACGCTACCTTCAATTATGTGCAAAAGATAACATGTTTGTGGCAGATTGTACCACGCCGGCAAACTTTTACCATTTACTTAGAAGACAAATAAAAGTTGATTACCGTAAACCATTAATTGTGTTTACGCCAAAAAGCTTGTTACGTCATTCAAAAGTAGTTTCGACTAAAGAAGAATTAGCAAATGGAACTTTCCAAATGGTTATTGACGATGCAGATGCAAAAGCTTCAAAAGTAAAAACACTAGTATTTGTAACTGGTAAATTTTATTACGATCTTTTAGAAGTAAAAGAAGAAGAGAAGCGTGATGACGTTGCGTTGGTTAGAGTAGAGCAATTGTTCCCATTACCAACTGATCAGATGAAGAAGTTAATGAAAAAATATAAAAACGCTAAAGATGTAGTTTGGGCACAAGAAGAGCCTAAAAATATGGGTGCTTACTCACATATATTAATGCATTTTGAGGAAGCACGTAACTTTAGAGTGTGTAGTCGAAAAATGTATGCTGCCCCTGCTTCAGGAAGCAGTGTGCGTTCTAAACAACGTCACCAAAAAGTAATTGAGAGCGTTTTTGATACTAACGAAAAATAATACTATTATATAATATCCGTAACAGGTAAATTAAATTACTATGGCATTAGAAATGAAAGTTCCCTCACCGGGAGAATCCATAACCGAAGTAGAAATAGCACAATGGTTAGTTGAGGATGGCGACTATGTAGAAAAAGATCAAGCCATTGCAGAAATTGACAGTGATAAAGCAACCTTAGAATTACCTGCTGAAGCAAGCGGTGTTATTACCCGTAAAGCTGAAGAGGGCGATGCTGTAGCTGTAGGAGAGGTAGTTTGTTTAATCGATACTGAAGCAGAAAAGCCAGGTGGCTCAGATGATGATTCTGATGATGATAAAAAATCAGAAGATAAAGACAATGATAAACCTGAGGCAAAAACAGAAAAACCTTCTAAGCCTTCTACACAATCGCAAGAGCAGGATAAAAAAACATATGCTACTGGAACACCATCTCCTTCTGCTAAGAAGATCATGGATGAAAAAGGAGTGGATGCCAAAAATGTTAAGGGCTCTGGACGCGATGGACGTATAACAAAAGATGATGCAGTTAAAGCGAATCCATCAATGGGATCTCCTGGAACTGGCAGCAGAGGCACTGAGCGTAAAAAGCTTTCAATGCTTAGACGTAAAGTTGCAGAACGCTTAGTTTCAGCAAAAAATGAAACGGCTATGCTTACCACCTTTAACGAGGTTGATATGAGTCCTATTTTTGAGTTGCGTAAAAAGTATAAAGAAGACTTTAAGGAAAAGCATGGTGTAAGTCTTGGCTTTATGTCATTCTTCACCTTGGCAGTGGTAAGAGCCTTGGATATGTACCCAGATGTTAACTCTATGATTGATGGCGACTATCAAATAAAGTATGATAACAAAGATATTTCTATAGCAGTTTCTGGTCCTAAAGGATTGATGGTTCCAGTTATTAGAAATGCAGAAAATTTAAGTTTTAGAGGTGTTGAAGATGAAGTAAAACGATTGGCACTTAGAGCCCGTGATGGAAAAATTACGGTGGATGAGATGACGGGAGGTACTTTTACCATCTCAAATGGAGGTGTTTTTGGAAGTATGCTTTCAACACCGATTATTAATCCTCCGCAATCAGCTATTTTAGGGATGCATAATATTGTAGAACGTCCAATTGCAAGAGATGGAGCTATAGCTATTGCACCAATTATGTACGTTGCATTATCGTATGATCATAGAATAATCGACGGAAAAGAATCTGTTGGGTTTTTGGTTGCTATTAAGGAAGCTTTAGAAAGTCCTGAAGAGTTGTTGATGAACAATGATGTTAAAAAAGCTTTAGAGCTTTAAATAATAACAATTACTAGATATAAAAAACACCCAGCGTTGGCTGGGTGTTTTTTTAATTAGTTAGTTGAAATATTAACATAAAAATTAAGAAACAAAATAATTAACAATATTCAATAATACAATAGAAATTACAATGACAACTAAAAGGGTAAAAACCCTTTTCTTATTCTTTTCATTTTTCTTGTCATCATCTTTAAACACCATGTCAATATTCAGTAAGTAAATGTCAGAAAATAAATACAGTTATAAAATACGTGTATACACGTAATTATCCTAAAAATGATGCTTTTATAGCATTTTGTCATGATTTTCTTTGGCCCAAATAAGTAAGCTGTTTGTTTTTGGCTCTAAATCTAATTTGGATATTATATTGCTTCTGTGTTTTTCAACAGTTCGATGGGAAATAAAAAGAAGGGAGGCTATTTCTTTATTGGTTTTATCTTTTGCAATTAATTTTAAAATCTTTTTTTCAGAAGGAGTCAATGCATTTAAGGCACTATCAGAAAAAAGAATTTCATCGAGTAATTCCTTTATTTTTGGGCTAAAATACTTATCGCCCCTTGTAACGGTATTAATACAGTTTTCAATTTCTTCTAAAGCAAATTCCTTTAAAACATAACCAAATATATTCAATTCTTGAGCTTTAAGGTAAAGCTCTTTTTCTTTATGTAATGTTATGAGTACGATTTTGGTAGCGATTAAATTCTCTTTGCATTTTCTAGCAATTTCAATTCCAGACATAAAAGGCATTTGTATGTCTAAAATAGCAATGCTAGGTTTTTCTTTGGCAATAATGTTGTATGCATCTCTTCCGTTATGTGCGCTCGCAATGATATTGTATTTTTTTTCTAATAAAAAATCATTTAATCCTTTCAATAAAAGGGGATGATCATCTGCTGTTATGATTGTTTGTGTGTTCATGAGACCGGAAATTGAAAAATGATTATAGTGCCATTATTTTTTATTGATTTCACCTTCATTTGCCCATTTAAAAATCGGGTTCGTTCTAGAAGTGTTTTTAAGCCTAAAGATTTTATGTTTTGATACTTTTCAGTAAAATCGAAACCTACACCATTGTCCTTAACTGAAATAATGATGTTTCCGGTAAGTTTTTTTACGGTTACTTTACTGGCTTCGGCCTTGGCATGCTTTAAAATATTATTGAGCGCTTCTTGTACAATCCTGTATATATTAACTTCTTGTTCTTTGGTAAACAGATTGTCAATATTATCTATTTCAGAAGAAATAAAAAGCGTTGTGTTTTCGTCTATTTGAGTTAATGTGTATTCTATTGCTTTGGTTATCCCCATTTCTTGAAGCTGAAATGGATGAAGGTCTCTTGATATGGAACGAACTTCATCAATGGCATCATCGACCATTTTTTTAGTGTCATTGTCGCCATTGGCTACAATCTTATTTTTAATAAGTAATAAGCGTTGTCCAAGTCCATCGTGAAGGTCTTTAGAGATACGTTTTCGCTCTATTTCTTGTGATACCAAAAGTTTTTGGCTAAATTTTTCTTGTACCTCTTTATTGCTTTTAAGGTAGCGTTGGTTACGATATAATAATATTAGGCCAAACAGGAGAACGACTGCTAAGCTAGAAAAAAAAACAATTTTTTTGAAGTTTTCATTGTCTTTCTCCAATAACTGGATGTTGGTGTTTTTTTCAACCAATTTTTTTTCTTTTTTTTCAGTTTCGTACAAGGTCTGGTAATAGGCTAAAAATTGTGCTGTTCCTTTGTTATATAAAGAATCTCGTAAATTTAAATATGAATTTTTATTTTCAAGACTTTTTTTAAACTGTCCCGTTTCAGAATAAATATTAGAGAGTAATAAGTGGGAATACATAATGTCATCCTCATGGCCAACTGCTTTTGCATGCAACAATTGCTTTTTAGCAAACTGTAATGCTTCATTATCTAGGCCCATAGCGTGATAGTACTTCGCCTTGGCACCGTTGTAACTTATTTTGGCTAAGCGATCTTGTTTAGCTTTACCAATCCATTGATCTAGTGTTTCTATGTATTCTTTTGCTTTAAATAATTGATGGTTGCTTATATGATATTCGGCAAGTTTAGCATTAACATCTATTCGGTTAATATAGTCTTCTTGCGTTTTGTCAGTTATAGTAAGTAGTGAATCTGCTTTTAAAAGATATGTAAGCTCTAACTCTTTATTCCCTGTTTTTTGATAATCAATAGCTTGATTGTAATACTCGGTTATTATGTATTTTTTGTTTTCCAACCCTTTAAGGGTTTCAATGAGATCTTTACGTTCTTTTTCAGCCTTATCATAAAAACCATTCATGCTAAACATGGTAATAATACCTTGTCTAGCATGTAACATGTATTCATACTCTTTTCTCTTTTCGTAAAAACGATATGCTTTTTCATAATAATCACTTGCGGCAACAAACTTTCCAATGTTTGAATATGCTTGGCCACTAAACAAGTAGGCATCTGCAATATAAATAGAGTCTTTTGTAGAAAAATTATCTATCGCTTTTGCATAGTCATCTATAGCTTCTTTTACGTTAAGTTTCAGGTTTGCTTTTCCTCTTTTAAGATAGAGACCACCCAATAAAAAACTGTCTTTTATTTTATACTTATGTGCTAGGACACCATCGATTATAACTATGGCTCGTCGGGGTTCATTTTTATAGTCTGAAAGGATTAACTGCAAATTCATGGCCTTTTTGGCGGCTAACGATATACTGTCTATTTTTTTAGCCAACTCAATATAATGGCTGCTGTATTCAACAAACGCATCATTATCAACACCATAGCTTTTTGAGAGAACAGAGTCGATAGCAGTTAGTTTGGAAAGCGTGTCAGTGGCAATACGGGCTTTGTTTTTATAAAAGGATATATCTTGCCCATTACCTATAAAAGGGTATAATAATAACAGGGTATAGAATACCAAAAACTTTTTTTGCATTGCTACCAATAAGTTATAGGGAGTATTTAAAAATACTAAAAATTAATCAGTGATTGGATACTTATAGAAAACTTATTTTAAATACACACAATTTCTTCCATAGTCAATTACTGCACGAAATTGTTTTAAAAAATCAGCTCCTATAATTCCGTTTACCGAACCTACTTCCGCTTGTTGTAGTGCTTGATTTACATGGGAGAGATCAAAAACTACAAAATCCATTGAATTTGAACTCCAATTTCCTATAGCTATTTTATTTTTTCGAGTAATTTTCGTTTCCATATTGATAGCTCCAGCACCGGCAGCCTTAATTTCACTGTCTTCACTTTCCATTATAAAATAATTGATTTCATCAAAACCAATACAACTTGTTGAAGCCCCTGTGTCTAAAATAAACAAACCTTGAACTCCATTTATTGTTGCAGTTAATTTATAGTGTCCCGTTGCCAATTTTTTTAATGGTATTCTGTAAAATTTTTTCCCTTCAAGGAATGTACGTAATTGCATCTCTTGTTTTTTGTAAATATAGCCAACAAATTTAAGTAGCTTTGCCGTTATGTTAACAGATACACACACACATTTATATAGTGATGCTTTTGATGAGGATAGAAAGCAGGTGATGCAGCGGGCTATCGATGCTGGAGTAAAACGTTTTTTTATTCCAGCAATAGATTCGGGACATACAGAAGAAATGTACGAGTTGGAAAAAAACTATCCCGATCAGGTTTTCTTAATGATGGGGTTGCACCCAACTTCGGTTAAAGAGAACTACGAAGAAGAGCTTGCCCACATAGAAAAACAGTTTAAAAAACGTAGCTTTTATGCGGTAGGTGAAATAGGGATTGATCTGTATTGGGATACTTCAACTTTGGCCATTCAACAAGATGCATTTAAAAGGCAATTACAAATGGCTAAAAAGCACAAGTTGCCTATCGTGATTCATTGCAGGGATGCTTTTGATGAAGTGTTTGAGGTTTTGGAAAGTGAAAAAGGAGATGACCTCTTCGGAATTTTCCATTGCTTCACTGGAACAAAAGAGCAAGCAGAGCAGGCTTTATCTTATAATATGAAATTAGGCATTGGCGGTGTAGTAACGTTTAAAAATGGTAAAATAGATCAATTTCTAAATCAAATTGATTTAAAACATATCGTCTTAGAAACCGATTCACCGTATCTATCACCAACACCATACCGAGGCAAACGTAACGAAAGCAGTTACCTAGAGTTGATTTGCAAGAAAGTGGCGCAATTATATAATGTTACAGAAGAAGAAATAGCCAAAATTACTACTCAGAATTCAAAAGAAATATTCAGTAAATAATACAACAGCATGCATACAAAACCCAACATACTTTTAATATATACTGGAGGTACCATTGGTATGATTAAAGATTTTGAAACCGGAGCACTCCGTAATTTCAATTTTGACGATCTACTAAAACATATTCCAGAATTGAAGTTGTTGGACTGCGAAATAAGTACCCGAAGTTTTGAAGAGCCTATTGACAGCTCTAATATGAGTGCTAAATATTGGACCATGATAGCAGGTATAATTGAAGAGAATTATGCAAATTTTGATGGTTTTGTAGTATTGCATGGTAGCGATACTATGTCTTACACTGCTTCGGCTTTAAGTTTTATGTTAGAAAACTTAGCAAAACCAGTCGTGTTTACGGGGTCACAATTACCTATTGGTGATTTGCGGACTGATGCGAAAGAAAACTTAATTACTTCTATACAAATAGCGGCATTACAAGAAAAGGGAAGACCTAAAATATCGGAAGTATGTCTGTATTTTGAATATAAATTGTACCGGGCGAATCGTACCACAAAAATAAATGCAGAACATTTTGAAGCATTTGCTTCTTTAAACTATCCGCCATTGGTTGAGAGCGGGGTTCATCTTTTTATTAACCACGAAGCACTTTATAAACCCAACCGAAGAAAAAAACTGAAGGTGCACAAACGGATGGAATCTAATATTGTGTTGCTAAAAATGTTTCCCGGAATCGATATTGCTACCGTAGAACATATTTTTGCGTATCCTGAGATGAAAGGATTGGTTATAGAAACATACGGAAGTGGAAACACAACAAATGAAGAATGGTTTTTAAAAGCACTTAAAAAAATAACAGCAAAGGGAATTCCAGTTATTAATGTAACGCAATGTTCAGGTGGAAGTGTAGTAATGGGGCTTTACGAAACTAGCACGGCCTTAAAAAAAATGGGGGTTATTTCTGGTAAAGACATAACAACAGAGGCCGCCTTGGCAAAATTAATGTACGTTTTGGGACAAAAAATATCAGCTAATAGCTTTAAAACCATATTTGAAACATCTTTAAGAGGAGAGATGATGTAAATTTCCTTGTGAAATGTTTTATCAACCAACATTTTTTTTGTTATTTGGCACTCCGTTTATAAAATGCCTTTACCTCAGTACTAAAATCAGATTCTTTATTTGATAAAATAAGGTTTTTGCTTTGTTTGGGGTTAGTAAGAAAAAAATTTAGAGAGGTGGCCGAGTGGTCGAAGGCGCACGCCTGGAAAGTGTGTATACGCCAAAAGCGTATCGAGGGTTCGAATCCCTTCCTCTCTGCTAAGAAAATTAACAATTACCGTTAAAATATAACAAAAGGGTTGATTTTGGATAAGTTCTTGTTATTTTCGTTTTTCATGGCATTATTACATTGTCTAAATTAATGTGATTTGTATAAGAAACAAAGTATTTTGAAGCTATTAAATAGCTTATTAAACCATAAAAAAAGCCTTAACTAAATAAATTTAGGGTAATAAAAATCAATAAGTCTTGAAATACAGTTGTTTATTGGTAATACACAAATTTATTATTGTAGATTAATTAATTATTTTTATATCTTTAAACCTTTAACTAAAAACAAACTTTAAGTCGATAGCAATGAAAAAATTATTTTCTATTATGGCAATTGCCGCAATGGTCTTTGCGGGAACATGTAACGTAAACGCAGCAACTGCTCAAACAGTACAGAGTAGTGCCCAAACATTAACAACCGCAGCTACAGTGACCTTTGTACAAGACGAGGAAGCAGCAGCTGAGACAGATGAACAACAAGGATGGCATCAAGAATTAAAACAACGTTTTATAGAAGGTGGTCCTGCTTTTATGGGGATTGTACTTTTATGTCTTATCCTTGGACTAGCAATTGCGATTGAAAGAATTATTTATTTAAATCTTTCAACTACCAATACACAAAAATTAGCTGCAAACGTTGAAGATGCACTAAACAGTGGTGGTATTGAAGCGGCTAAAGAAGTGTGTAGAAACACAAAAGGGCCAGTAGCTTCTATTTATTACCAAGGTCTTGATCGTGCAGACGAAGGAGTTGATGCCGCAGAAAAAGCAGTAGTAGCTTATGGAGGTGTACAAATGGGACAATTAGAGAAAAATGTTTCTTGGGTGTCCTTATTTATCGCTCTTGCTCCTATGCTTGGTTTCATGGGTACGGTAATAGGTATGATTAAAGCCTTTGATAAAATTCAAGCTGCAGGTGATATGAACCCTTCTCTTGTTGCAGGTGGTATTAAAGTAGCACTTTTAACAACTGTATTTGGTTTGATCGTTGCAATTATACTTCAAATTTTCTATAACTATATTATCGCTAAGATTGATAGTATCGTAAACAGTATGGAAGATGCTTCTATCACATTAATCGATATGTTGGTAGATTACAAAAACAGAAAATAAAAACATAAAACCACCATAATAATGGCTTTACATAAAATTTTAAAAATTGTAGCAGTAATCCTTAGCTTGGCTGGCATTATTTTCCTTGGTTTAATTATTTCAAAAGGAGACGATGTTGTTAAAGCAACAGGTGAAGGTGTTGATGGATACTTGTATGTAGCATACATTACATTTGCCATTGTGCTTTTATTTGTAACAGTATTTGTATTGAAAGGGATTTTTGCTGGAAATATAAAACGAACACTCTTATCTATTCTTGGCTTTTTAGTTATTGTAGCTATTGGCTATGTACTCGCCCAAGGAGTAGAAACACCAATGCAAGATGGCGAAATGCTTTCTGAAAGTGGTTCTCGATGGGTAGGGACAGGTTTGTATGTATTTTACATCTTAGCAGTATTAGCAATAGGTGCAATGGTATTCAGCGGAATTAAAAAAATGACAACAAGATAGTATGGCAAGAAGAGCAACACCCGAGGTTAACGCAGGGTCTATGGCAGACATCGCATTCCTGCTCCTTATATTTTTCTTGGTAACAACTACCATTGAAAAAGATAAGGGTATTGCGAGACAATTGCCCCCTGACGAAGAGATAGAAGATCCACCAATAATCAAGCAAAAAAACTTGTTTATTGTTAGTGTGAACAAAGACGATCAATTATTGGTTGAAGATGAATTGATGAAAGTAGGAGATTTACGCGAAGCTGCAATACAGTTTTTAGACAATGGAGGCGCTCCAAACGGAAGCCCAGAATATTGTAATTACTGTAAAGGAGTAAGAGATCCAAAATCATCAGATAATCCTGAAAAGGCTGTTATATCGGTTCAAAATGACCGTTTAACCTCCTACAGTATGTATATAGCCGTTCAAAATGAATTGGTTGCAGCATACAACTTCTTACGGAATAGGGAATCACAACGATTATTTGGTTGGAAATTTACAGAGGTAAAACAGGCTATAGATGAAGGTAGCTTTAATGGTAACGAGGATGATGCTCAAGAAAAATTAGAGCGAATTCAAAAACTCTTCCCTCTTAAATTATCAGAAGCTGAACCTAAGAAGAGCGGACAATAAATAAAAAGGTATTATGTCAAAATTTAAAAAGAAAAAAGGTGGCGAAATCCCAGCAGTAAATACAGCATCCTTACCCGATATTGTGTTTATGCTATTATTCTTCTTTATGGTTGTAACCGTATTAAGAGATAATAATCTGTTGGTACAAAACACGCTTCCTAAAGCAGATCAGTTAGAAAAATTGAAAAAAGACCGCTCTGTATATATTTATGCAGGGAAACCAAGCTCTCGATATAAAGACAAGTATGGTACTGAAGGTAAAATTCAAATTGGAGATAAGTTTACCGATATCTCTAACGTAAAATTTGCCTTAACAGAAGCTAGGGAAGCATTACGTCCTGAGTTACAAGACAAAGTAATGGTTGCACTTAAAGTAGATGAAGAAACCAATACTGGACTTGTTACAGATATTAAGCAACAATTAAGGGACTTGAATATGTTAAAAATTATTTACATAACAGCTCCTGGAAATCCTGTTGATCAATAAACAGAAACATAATAAATAATAGAAAAAAGCCTTGTTCTGCTATAGATCAAGGTTTTTTTTATTTTAGTATTTTAAAAATACACCTATCTTTAACGTATGCTGAATAGCTTAAAAATAGTATTTTTTTTAATTGGATTATTATATTCTTTTATCAGTTTTTCTCAGGAAAAAGAGAATGATACCATATTAGATTCAAAATATAGGGAAGATCAATTTTACATCGGGCTTAACTATAATATCATCTCCAGTGTACCTAGTGGTGTCGATTCTAGAGGTCTTTCTGGAGGTATTCAACTCGGTTATTTTAGAGATATGCCAATTAATAAAAGGCGAAATATAGCCATAGCAATTGGTGCGGGATTGGCTTTCGATCAGTTTGGGCAAAATCTCTTTATTGGTGAGGAAGCTAATGAAAACACAATTTTTAGTGTAATAGATGATGAAGTGGACTTTGACCAAAACCGCTTTACGATGGCCGCTGTAGAAGTTCCTGTACAATTTAGATGGCGTACTTCAACTGCTGAGAATTATAAGTTCTGGCGTATTTATGCTGGAATGAAATTAGGTTATGTCTATTGGTACAAAGCTACCTTTAAACAACCCAATAATAAAGTAATACAAACCGACATACCTGAGTTTGACAATGTTCGTCTTTCAGCAAACCTAAGTTTTGGATATAACACCTTTAACTTTTATGCTTCCTATAGTATTAATCCGTTTTTTAAGGACGCAACTACAAGTGACAATCAAACTGTAGATTTTAAAGCTATTAAATTAGGGTTGATATTTTATATTCTATAACCAAAAATTCACCACAATTAGCTGTGGAATCAAGCCTATAAAGAAACCGATAATAAGCTCTAAATACGAATGCGATTCAGTATGTAGCCTTGATGAAGCAACCCATCCATTAAAGAAAAAGAAAGCACTTATCCACGGCAATACATTTATTTTAAAATGAATGCTTAACACAATTAAGAACATAGTAATGCCCGCTATTCCTATTTGGTGGAGACTTACCTTAACTTTTAAAATAACCATTAACAATGCTGCAATAGCAGAAAACAGGATGCCGACAAAAAAGTAATACAGTTCGGGGCTATCATAAGCATCAAATACCATTTTAATAATCAGTAATAATAAGATACACTGAATCATTAAGGGGACTTTACGCTCTTTAATAGTTTCTAAATGGATAGAGTTTATGATCCCAAGGTTTTTTAAAAGGAAAAAAGTTATAATAGGTATAAGCAGCGTAACAATGGCTACGGCAAATAACTTTGCTCGCATTAAATCCATTTCAATGTAGCGTGGTGTAAAAATAAAATAGAGTATGGTGCCCAAGGTAGGCATTAGCAAAGGGTGCAGTAAATAAGCGCCAAGACGTAAAAAACGATCCATTAAATTTCTTTTCGAAGGCGAGCTACTGGAATATCCAACTGTTCTCTGTATTTTGCTATTGTGCGGCGTGCAATAGGATACCCTTTATCTTTGAGTACATTTGCTAATTTATCGTCCGTTAGCGGCTTTTTCTTATCTTCTTCTTGAACTGTGATTTCAAGAATCTTTTTTATTTCTCTGGTAGAAACATCTTCTCCTTGATCATTTTTCATCGATTCACTGAAAAATTCCTTTATCAGAAACGTACCATATGGCGTGTCTACATACTTACTATTAGCTACCCGTGAAACGGTTGAAACATCCATATCTATTTCATCGGCGATATCTTTTAAAATCATCGGCCTTAATTTACGTTCGTCACCACTTAAAAAATAGTCTTTTTGATAGTTCATAATGCTACTCATAGTAACAAAAAGTGTTTGTTGTCGCTGTTTTATGGCTTCGATAAACCACTTTGCAGCGTCCAATTTTTGTTTAATGAACATCACAGCATCTTTCTGCTTTTTCGACTTCTCTTTCGATTCCTTATACCCTTTAAGCATATTGGTATAATCACGAGATACGTGGAGTTCAGGTGCATTTCGACCGTTTAGAGTAAGTTCTAGTTCGCTATCGCGTATTTTTATAGTAAAATCAGGTATTACGTGCTCTACAATCCGGGTGTTACCCGAATAACTTCCCCCTGGTTTAGGGTTCAATGTTTCAATTTCATGAATTGCGTTGCGTAGTTGGTCTTCAGAGATATCAAATTTCTGAAGTATTTTCTTGTAATGCTTTTTTGTAAACTGGTCAAAAGCTTCATCTAAAATAGAAATCGCTAAAGCTACTGACTCAGTTTCTTCTCTTCTTTTTAATTGTATTAATAAACACTCTTGAAGGCTTCTCGCTGCGACACCGGCGGGGTCTAAACCTTGTACAACGCTCAAGATTTTTTCTACTTTTTCTTCGGTAGTGTAGATGTTTTGAGTGAAAGCCAAATCATCTACAATATCCAATACCTCACGGCGTATATACCCACTTTCGTCTACACTGCCGACTAAAAATTTAGCAATTTCCGTTTCTTGGTCGTCAAGACGATAGGTGTTTAATTGCTGCAATAAATGCTGATTGAACGATTTTCCAGAAGCGTAAGGTACTTGCTTGTCCTCATCATCTGCGCTGTAATTATTAGATGATAATTTATAACTAGGAACTTCATCATCACTTAAATAATCGTCAACGTTTATTTCAGTTTCGATTACTTCGGTGCCTTCGTCTTCATAGTTATCTTCATATGAGTCTGAAAACTCATCTTCATATTCATTAAGTTCTTCCTTGCCACCTTCTAAAGCTGGATTTTCTTCCATTTCTTGAGAAAGACGCTGTTCAAAAGCTTGTGTTGGCAATTGTATCAACTTCATCAACTGAATTTGTTGAGGCGATAGCTTTTGTGAAAGTTTAAAATTAAGTTGTTGCTTTAACATAGATTATAACTGACTTATAAAGTTAAAAAAATCCAGCTACAATTCAGTTTTTGTAGCTGGATTTAATAAACTATTGGGAAATTTTAACCAATA
Source organism: uncultured Marixanthomonas sp. (assembly GCF_963974425.1). Classification (NCBI taxonomy): domain Bacteria; kingdom Pseudomonadati; phylum Bacteroidota; class Flavobacteriia; order Flavobacteriales; family Flavobacteriaceae; genus Marixanthomonas; species uncultured Marixanthomonas sp. The sequence continues at coordinate 96,911 of NZ_CAXBCK010000001.1, read as the reverse complement.
TGTAGAGTTTAAAATTCTGCGTTGCCTGGTGTGCGAGGATATGGTATTACATCGCGAATGTTACCCATACCGGTTACAAATTGTACCATGCGTTCAAAACCAAGGCCAAAGCCACTGTGAACACAAGTACCGAACTTACGAAGTTCTAGATACCACCAAAGCTCTTTTTCTTCGATACCCATGGCTTCCATTTTTTGTTTTAAAACGTCATAGCGCTCTTCCCGTTGCGAACCGCCAACAATTTCACCTATTCCTGGGAATAGCACATCCATAGCTCGGACAGTTTTGCCGTCATCGTTCAATCGCATATAGAAGGCTTTAATTTTTGCTGGGTAATCAAATAATATTACGGGACATTTAAAGTGCTTTTCAACTAAAAAACGCTCATGTTCACTCTGTAAATCTGCCCCCCATTCGTCAATTATGTATTTAAACTTTTTCTTTTTGTTGGGTTTGGAGTTTCTAAGGATTTCGATAGCTTCAGTGTAAGTAACACGCTTAAAGTTATTTTCTAAAACAAACTTCATCTTTTCTCGAAGAGCCATCTCACTACGTTCTGCTTGAGGTTTACTTTTTTCAACCTGCAACAATCGGTTTTCTAGAAATTCAAGGTCGTCAGCACAGTTTTCTAATGCGTATTTTATAATGTATTTTATAAAATCTTCAGCTAGATCCATGTTTCCATCTAAATCACAGAAGGCCATTTCAGGTTCTATCATCCAAAATTCTGCTAAATGACGAGAGGTATTAGAGTTTTCTGCCCTAAAGGTTGGGCCAAAGGTGTATATTTTCCCCAATCCCATAGCATACGTTTCACCTTCCAATTGACCACTTACAGTTAGATTCGTCTCTTTTCCGAAGAAATCTTGTTTGTAATCAATATTTCCTTCTTCGTTTAATGGTGGATTTTTTGGGTCTAAGTTACTTACGCGAAACATTTCGCCGGCGCCTTCTGCATCACTACCAGTTATAATAGGAGAATGCATATAGTTAAAGCCGTTTTTCTGAAAGTATTCGTGTACCGCAAAAGCCAATTTAGATCGTGTGCGCATCACCGCTCCAAATGTGTTTGTGCGAACACGTAAATGAGCTTGTTCTCTCAATGTTTCAAGGGAATGACGTTTAGGAGAAAGTATCGTTAATTTTACATCTTCAGGGTCTGCTTCGCCTAAGACAGTAACTTTTGAAACCTGAACTTCTACAGTTTGTCCTTTTCCTTGGCTCTCTACCAAAACACCGCTTATTTCAATAGCTGCGCCAACATTTATTTTCTTTAATGTTTCTTCTTCAAAATTCTCAAAATCAACAACACATTGTAGGTTTTTAATGGTAGAACCATCATTTAATGCAATAAATCGGTTGCTTCTAAAAGCACGTACCCAGCCCTTTACGGTTGTTTCGTGTAAGGAAGGTTCTGTTTTTAATAGTTCTATAATTTCTGTATGCTGCATGATGCTTATTTTTTTCGAATGGTAAAGATACTTTTTCTAAAATTTTCAGAAAAATATATTCTGAAACAGCAAATGTCTTTACTTTTTATTAGAATTAGATATGTCTTCTTCGTCTTCATCGTCTGTCAAAATCTTCAATGAAGGCTTTTTAAAAGTTTTTTTATTGGCGATTTCTTTTTCAAGAGATAATAGTAATGCAGGTAATAGTAATAAATTGGCCAACATCGCAAATACTAAGGTTATAGAAACTAATGCTCCTAAAGCAACTGTACCTCCAAAACTGGAAATGGTAAATACCGAAAAACCGAAAAAGAGCACAATAGATGTATAGAACATACTTACTCCAGTTTCACGTAAAGCGGCGTAGACGGATTTTTTAATCTTCCAATTATTAGCCATAAGCTCTTGTCGATACTTTGCTAAAAAGTGAATGGTATCGTCAACCGAAATACCAAAAGCAATACTGAAAACCAATATGGTGGAAGGTTTAATAGCCACACCTAAAAAGCCCATAAGACCAGCAGTAATTATCAATGGAAGTAAATTGGGCAATAATGAAACCAATATCATTTTGAAACTACGGAACATCCACGCCATAAATATGGCTATTAATAAGATGGCAAGTGATAAAGAAATGATTAAATTGTGTACTAAATATTTTGTTCCTTTTTGAAACACCAATGCTTTTCCTGTAAGTGTAACATTATAGCGTTCTGGAGGAAAAATTTTGTCAATCTTGGTTTTTAAATCCTCTTCAATTCGTTCATACCGTTCAGTTTCTGTGTCTTTAATAAAGGTTGTAATACGAGCAAATTGACCCGTACTATCCACATAACTTTCCAATAAATTGGTTTTGCCTGCACTGCTTTTGGCCTGCGAAAGAATAAACGTCCGTTCTTGGCTATTCGGTAATTGATAATATTCAGGATTGTTATTATAGTATGCCTGTTTAGAGTATTTAACCAACTCAACAACAGAAAGTGGTTTAGAAAATTCAGGAATTTCTTCAATATACTCCTGCAACTCATCCATTCGTTTTAGGGTCGCGAGTTTCATCACGCCTTTCTTGCGTTTGGTGTCAACTAATATTTCCAAAGGCATAATGCCTTCATATTCTTCTTCAAAAAAACGAATGTCTTTAAAAAACTCAGCATTTTTAGGCATATCTTCAATTAAACTACCAGAAATTTTAATTGTATAAATACCTATAATGCTTACACAAAGCGTTATAATAGAAATAATGAAAATTGCAATACGGTGCTCTTTTACCATACGCTCCATCCACTTTACAAACTTACTTATCCACTGCTTGTTTAAGTGCTTTAAGTGTTTGTACTTAGGGATGGCCATATAGCTGTACATTATTGGAATAATGAACAGACTCAGTAAGAAAATAACGATTATGTTGATAGAAGCAACAGTGCCAAACTCACTGAGCAGTTTGCTGTTTGTTAATATAAAAGTGGCAAAGCCTGAAGCGGTCGTAACATTAGTCATTAAGGTAGCGTTCCCTACTTTGCTTATAACACGTTGTAGAGATTTTGCCTGATTTCCATGCTGCTTAATTTCCTGTTGGTACTTATTAATAAGAAAGATACAGTTGGGTATCCCTATCACAATTATAAGCGGTGGGATCAAGGCGGTAAGTACCGTGATTTCATAATGAAGCAATCCCAAAATACCAAAGGACCACATAACACCAATGATAACTGTGGCCATGGAGATAAGTGTGGCACGAATAGAGCGGAAGAAAAAGAAAAATATTAATGAAGTGACTAAAAGCGCCGCACCAATGAACATCCCGATTTCATCAATTATATTTTGTGAGTTTAAGGTGCGTATGTAAGGCATACCCGAGGTATGGACATTGATTCCCGTTTCTTTTTCAAAAGCTTCAATACTCGGTATTAGGTCTTCAACAATAAAATCTTTTCGTGCGGCAGTGTTTACAATTCCTTTTTTTAAGTAAACAGCTGTTCTAACCGATTTTTTATTAGGACTATATACCAATCCATTATAAAATGGAAGGTTGTTGAAAAGGTCTTCTTTGTATTTCTGAAGATTTTCTGAAGTAGTAATAGAATCTTTAATAAAAGGCACTAATTGAAACCCTACGGTGTCTTTTTTTCGTTCCAGTTTTTGAAGATCACCAATGGACAATGTAAGGTCTACTTCATCATATCCTCCTATTTTTTTTGAAAGCTGTGTCCAAGCATTAAAATGAGAAGGAGTAAAAAGAGTAGAATCCTTTATTCCTAAGACTATTAAATTACCTTCTTCCCCAAATTTTGAAAGGAACTTATTATACTCTAAGTTAATTTCATGTTCATCGGGTAGCAAATTAGCTTCGGTGTACGTAAAGCGCATGTTTTTCCACTGTAAAGCGAAAAATACGGTAGCTACTGCAATAGCAATAAGAATAAGAGTGCGATTGCGTAATATAAACCGGGCTACGGCACTCCAAAAACCGATACTGAAAAGTTTGTTCAATTTATTTGTTCTTTAGAAGGCGCAAAGGTATAAAATATAAGGGATTGCAAGTTGTTTTGCTAATAATTTTTACAGGCTAAAAGGTGGCATAAAATGTAAATTTAAACGAAATGTTATCTTCTAATTCTGGTAAATGATAATATCCGTAGCGGTATGCAAAGCTCAACCCAAAGCCAAAAATAAGTTTGTTGAGCTCAAACCCCGATTCTGAATAAAATTGGTCTAAGGTATTAAAGGTAATGCCGGCGTGCTTTTCGGTACTTTCCATATTACCAATAGCGTGCCGGGTAATTATTACTAATTCGGGTTTAAAATGATTGGAAAAATAAAACCGTCTTAAGCTGTGCTTAATCTGTAAGGTAGCAAGTTTATCTGAAAAAAACTCCCCAAAGTACATGGTTTCAAAACTTTTTCGTCCCGCAACCGAGAAGCGTTGTAATATAGTGTTTTTAGTAGGGCTGTTGGGGTAGGCGTGAAATAAGTGTGTTAACGGAACATCACCAATCGCATAATCACCTTCCAATAAAATGCTAGTAGAGGAGAGGTCTGTGCGTTTAATATAGTAGTCAAGCTTTAAACCAAATTTTGTATAATTAAAATCACTACCTCCAATTCCTTTTAGCCCTTGTGTAACTTGTGCGCTTATTTTTGGGGAACCATCAAAGTACTCTACAAAACCATCATTAGTGGTTGTGAAATCTTTTTTAGGACTTACTCGTATCGAAGCGGTAATTTCACCCAACTCGTAACCATTATATATTTTGCCGTCATTAGTGAATGTGTAGTTTTCAATTTGTTCTACATTACTATGAGAAATACGGAATTCTGATAAAATTTTAGGGTCAAATTCACTTTGAATATTAGCCTGCCAAGTTCGATGCTTAAAAAACTGTGTCACGTTAACCAAGCGGGGTTCAAAAACCGAATACACGCGAGCATCGGTTAGATATTTAAAAGTTCCAATCTCCCGAATATCATCAATGTAATAAAGGTTAATCCATGTTTTAGTGTCTTTGTCTATGCGTGCGCTTCCACCTAAACTAAACTTAAAATCATGGTCTTTAAAACCGTGGGCTATGTACCCACCAAATTTGTAGTTTTCTAAAAGGCGGTCGTTGGTAATTCCACCAATACCCAATCGGATACCCTCGTAATTATTGTATTTTATTAAATAGCGTAGATCAACATCAAAAAAGCCAATAGGGTAAAAACCGGTATTAAAAGGATTTTTCTTTTCTTCTTTTTTAGATGCAGTTGTGTCTTTTTCGGTCTCGATGGCGGGTTCTTGCGCAGCAACAACATAACCAAGTAGCAGCGAAAAAATAATAAGAAAGTTGCGCATACAGGGATTCCGAAGTTTATTTTTTAAAAATAATAAGAAAGCGGCATAGAAGCCGCTTGTTTTTGTTTTGTTTAACGTAACGAGTATTTAAACGGTCATGATTTCTTTTTCTTTTTTCTCAAAAACCTGATCAATTTTAACAATATGACTGTCAGTCATTTCTTGAATATCGTTTTCAAGATTTTTTTGTAAATCTTCTGAAATATCCAATTTTTTCAAATCGTTATTAGCATTTTTACGATCGTTTCGAACCACAACCTTTGCTTCTTCAGCTTCAGCTTTTGCTTGTTTTGCTAAATCTTTACGACGCTCTTCAGTTAATGGTGGTACATTGATAATAATACTTTCTCCATTATTTTGAGGATTGAATCCAAGATTGGCTATTTGTATCCCTTTTTCAATTTCAGGGATAAGTGTTTTTTCCCAAGGTTGAATAGAAATGGTCATCCCATCTGGAGTATTTACATTAGCAACCTGATTAAGTGGAGTAGGACTTCCATAGTAATCTACCATCACGCTGCCTACCATAGAAGGAGAGGCTTTACCGGCACGAATATTTGCTAATTGTTTTTCAAGGTGGGTAACAGCTTTGTCCATTGCTTCGCGGGTGCCGTCTATCAAAAATTCAATTTCGTCTTCCATTTTTAATTTTTTTAAGTGTTTTTCAAAAATCAAGCCAGAGATTAGCTGGCAAATTATTCGATTTTATAAATTTACTTTCGTTCCAATTTTTTCACCTGAAACGACTTTCAGTAAATTGCCTTTTGTGTTCATATCGAAAACAATAATAGGCAATTTATTTTCCTGACTAAGAGTAAATGCAGTAGTGTCCATCACTTTTAGTCCTTTTTTAAGGACATCTTCAAAAGTAATATAATCATATTTTTCAGCAGCTTTGTCTTTTTCAGGGTCGCTGGTATATATTCCATCTACGCGAGTACCTTTTAAGATTACATCTGCATGAATTTCGATTGCTCTCAATACTGCTGCACTATCAGTGGTAAAATAAGGATTTCCCGTACCACCGCCAAAAATCACTACGCGTCCTTTTTCAAGATGACGAATGGCTTTTCTTCGTATAAAAGGTTCTGCTACTTCATTTATTTTAATGGCACTTTGCAATCGGGTAGGTACTTCTTCATCTTCTAAGGCGCTTTGTAATGCCAATCCATTGATCACTGTTGCAAGCATCCCCATATGATCGCCTTGTACGCGATCCATTCCACGGCTGGCTCCGGCAACACCTCTAAAAATATTCCCGCCGCCAATTACTATAGCTACTTCAACTCCTTTGTCAATAAGTTGTTTTATTTCTTCAGCATATTCTTTTAACCTTTCAGGGTCTATTCCGTATTGGCGTTTTCCCATTAAGGCTTCGCCCGATAATTTTAAAAGGATTCTTTCGTATTGCATAGTGGTGTTTTACTCGATTGTCGAGATTTGAAGGCTCCGAGGCTTTCTTCGAAACCAAACTGTTTTTTAAATATATTGTGGGCCTACCACAGGGTAATTTACTGAGCAAAAATAATGAAAAATTTTGTATGGTGTAGAGAAATTTAAAAAGGTTAAAATGTTTCAAATCTTTAATTGAAACTAAAATTATACAGGCATCTTAAATTTTTGTCAGTGCAATGATATATAAGCAAGTAGCTTAAAATTTTCTTTTTAAGAAAAATGAACTCGTGCGTTAGTTAATCCACTTGTTATAAGTGTAGAAGATGTAATTATAAGGGGATTAGTTTTTAGGAAAATCTTTGGAAAGTATTTTTTGGTTAATACCAAAAAAAAAGAGGTTTCAGCGTAGTACTGAAACCTCTTTTTAAAATAGTAGTGTTATGTGCTTAGTCTAAAGAAACACGTTCAAAAGCTACCACTTCTACATCACCAAATGATTTTACATATTGAGCAACACTTTGTTTGTTGTCCTTAATAAAAGCTTGGTTTACTAATGTATTGTCTTTAAAGAAACGCTTAATTTTACCTTTGGCAATATTATCTAACATTTCTTCTGGCTTACCTTCTTGACGTAATTGATCTTTAGCAATCTCGATTTCTTTATCGATTGTTGATTGATCTACACCATCTTCGTTTAAAGCAACTGGATTCATAGCTGCAGCTTGCATAGAAATATCTTTAGCAACCTCTTCAGCATTATCAACATTTTTTGAAAGTCCTGTTACAACAGCAATTCTGTTACCTGCGTGGATATAAGAACCTACAAAAGGAGCTTCTAAAATTTTAAATGCACCAATTTCAACTTTTTCACCAATTACACCAGTTTGTTCTGTTAACTTTTCTTGAACAGTGATACCATTGTAATCTGCAGCTAAAAATTCATCTTTAGAAGATGTGTTTAAAGCTAACTCAGCAAAATCGTTTGCTAATTTTATAAAGCCATCGTTTTTAGCTACAAAGTCAGTTTCACAGTTAAGAGAAACAATAACACCTTTAGAGTTATCTTTATTTACTTTTGCGATTACAGCACCTTCACCAGATTCACGATCAGCTCTTTTAGCAGCAATTTTTTGTCCTTTTTTACGAAGGATTTCAATTGCTTTGTCAAAATCACCCTCTGCTTCGACCAATGCCTTTTTACAGTCCATCATACCAGCACCGGTTGATTTTCTTAATTTATTTACTTCTGCGGCGGTTATTTTTGCCATCTTTATTACGTTTTTAATGTATTAGTAAAAAAAGCCGTTTAATTGATTTTCAACAAAGAAAATAACCAAACGGCAAAATTGTGTTAACAACAGGTTATTTTATTCTTCTTCTTTAGTTGCTTTTTCCAAAGTTTCTTCTTTAGATTCCAATTTCACAGGCTTTTTGGCCTCTTTCATTGCTTTCTTGTCTTCTTTATCTTTTGAAGGAACTTCTTTATCAGCTTTTTTCTCTTTAGCCTCGTCTTCTTTCTTAGCCTCTTTTTTGGCTTTTTTAGCTGCTTTCTCTTCTTCGCTCTTCTCTTTTCCAGCTTTACGCTCTGAAAGGCCTTCTATGATAGCTTCAGATACTTTACCTACGATTTTTTCAATAGATTTAGATGCATCATCGTTAGATGGAATTGCATAATCTATTTCACGTGGATCACTGTTAGTATCCACCATCGCAAAAATTGGAATGTTTAGTTTTTGAGCTTCTTTTACGGCAATGTGCTCGCGAGTAGTATCTACTACGAACAATGCACCAGGAAGACGACTCATATCACTAATTGAACCTAAGTTCTTTTCTAGCTTAGCACGAAGACGATCTACTTGTAAACGTTCTTTCTTAGAAAGTGTATTAAAAGTACCATCTTGTTTCATTCTATCAATAGAAGCCATTTTTTTAACAGCTCTTCTGATAGTTACAAAATTAGTAAGCATTCCACCAGGCCATCTTTCAGTAATGTATGGCATTTTGGCGTCGCTTGCTTTTTCTGAAACGATGTCTTTTGCTTGTTTTTTGGTAGCTACGAAAAGAATTTTTCTTCCGCTTGCTGCAATCTTCTTTAAGGCTTCATTCGCCTCTTCTAGCTTTGCAGATGTTTTGTAAAGGTTGATAATGTGGATTCCGTTACGCTCCATATAGATATATGGTGCCATATTCGGATTCCATTTACGGGTTAGGTGACCAAAGTGTACACCTGCGTCAAGTAACGACTTAACTTCTTTGTTGTCTGCCATTTTGTTTTAGTTTACGTTCCTGTTTAGATAGCAACCTTTCCTATATAGTAGGACTTGGTTTAGATGCTAAACTAACTTCCGCGACATACGGAATTAACAGCTTGTTTATAATTATAGTTTGTATTTGAATGGTTCTCTTTCGAATATATATAAGAAAGAGAACCAATTTTTTCTGTGTAAAAACGGTATCTGGCCGAAGCCGAAGATTAACGTTTTGAGAATTGGAATTTTTTACGCGCTTTCTTCTGTCCGAATTTCTTACGCTCCACCATTCTTGGATCTCTTGTTAACAATCCTTCTGGTTTTAAAATACCTCTGTTTTCTTCGTTAAGCTCACACATAGCTCTAGATAGAGCCAAACGGATTGCTTCAGCTTGTCCGGTGATTCCTCCTCCAAATACATTTACTGAAACGTCAAAATTTTTGTCGTTTTCAGTTAACATAAGAGCTTGTTTAACTTTATATTGTAACGTACCTGTAGTAAAGTACTTTTCCATATCACGTTTATTGATGGTGATATTTCCTTTTCCGTCAGAAAGATATACACGCGCAACAGCGGTTTTTCTTCTTCCTATTTTGTGAATAACTTCCATTACTTGATATCGTTAAGGTTAATGGTTTTTGGTTTTTGTGCATCTTGGTCGTGCTCAGCACCTGCATATACTTTAAGATTTCTGAAAAGATTTGCTCCTAATTTATTTTTAGGCAACATTCCTTTTACAGCTTTTTCTACTACTCTCGCAGGATCCTTTCCGTATAATTCTTCTGCAGTTAAGCTACGCTGTCCACCTGGATACCCTGTGTGACGAATGTATTGTTTTTCGCTCCACTTGTTTCCAGTCAATACAATTTTACTTGCATTTGTAATAACAACATTATCTCCACAATCTACGTGAGGAGTAAAATTAGGTTTGTGCTTACCACGTAGCAATTTTGCTACTACACTGGCCATGCGGCCAAGCGTTTGTCCATCAGCATCAACATGCAACCACTCTTTGTTTACAGTAGCGCTGTTTGCTGAAATTGTTTTATAACTTAGTGTATCCACTTTTAATAATTTTTTCTACTGGCATTCACCTACCAACAGGTTAAACATTTCCTTCTTTTGGATAAATCGGGGTGCAAATGTACTATTATTTATTTGAAAAACAACACCCAAGGTTTTAATTTTTTCTACCTCAAAGTGATAGCTATTTAATTTTTATATAACTTAATTACTGTTTTACAAATTTCTTTGTAGCAATCTGCCTGCCCGCCATAAACTGAACATAATACATCCCACTTGCCAATTTTGAAACATCAATGGTTTTTGATGTTTCAAAGCCTTCAACCTGTTGCACCAAATCGCCTTTTACCGAAAAGATTTTTACTCGGTCTATTTGCTGGTTTTCAGCGTTGAGCTGTAAAGTATTTTTTGCGGGGTTGGGGTAGAGGGTTGTGTTTGAAAACAAGGAGTTTTCATCTAGGCCTAAAATTTGGGCATGCTTTATAATCCAGAAATCATAATTTCCCCTAGAGTTTTCTGTTTTATCACCAGAAATGTTTGAGGAGGAATAACCGCCAATTACATAATTTTCATCACTTGTCTGTATTGTACGTGCCCGTGCATCGGAATTTCCGCCACCAATCGTATTTTGCCACTCAATTATTCCTATGTTATTTAATTTAATAATCCAGTAATCTCCGTTATTTGAAGGCTCTGTTTTATCTCCAGAAATGTTAGATGACGAATACCCACTTACTAGATAACCACCATCTACAGATTGAATTATAGAATCCGGTTGTTCTGCTTCTGAGCCCCCAATGGTATTTTGCCAAGTGATATCACCATTTTCATCTAATTTTAAAACCCAATAATCAAAAGAACCTTGAGAGTTTTCAGACTTGTCTCCAAAAGCATCAGAATCTGAGGCTCCCGCCATGATATATCCTCCATCTTGGGTCGAGCTAATTTTGGGGAACCAATCAGAATTATCTCCTTGTATAATTTTATCCCATATATAATTCCCAAAGGCATCTATTTTTAAGACCCAAAAGGCATCATGTGTACCAGTAATTCCAAATATTGTTGAGCTTAATATAAAACCTCCATCGTTTGTTTTTGCAAGTCCGGTAATAGTAACTTGATTATGGCCAAATGCTTTTTGCCATACAATAGCTCCAGTTGAATCTAACTTTATAAGCCATAAATCACGAGAGCCATTTTGAAAAACCGTTCTATCTCCAGAAATTGGTGAGGTAGAATTACCACCTAATAAAAAACCTTCATCATTTGTTTCTATTATTGATTTTATATTGTCATCGCCACTGCCTCCAATTGTATTTTGCCAAACAATATCTCCAGAAGAATTAAGCTTTATTATCCAGTAATCATAGCCTCCTTGTGATTCTTCGCTTTTATCACCTGAAATGTCAGAATTGGAAAATCCACCTAAAATAAATCCACCATCAGATGTTTGCTGAACAGACCATAGCATCTCTTCAGCACTCCCGCCATAGGTTTTTTGCCACAATATGTTGCCATTAGAATCTAATCTTAGAATCCAATAGTCATCTCCGCCCCTAGAATTTTCATCCTTCTCTCCAGAAATATTAGAATCTGAATCCCCACCAACAAAAAAACCTCCATCGCTAGTTTCAATTATGGACCATAGTTTATCACTACCACTCCCCCCAATAGTCCGTTGCCAAATAATATTTGGGTCTTGGGCGTAGAGAGTTGTTGCTATAAACACTAAAAAGAGAGTTGTGTGATTTTTTAATTTCATAAATTATTGTTTTACAAACTTCTTGGTAGCAATCTGTCTACCCGACGTAAATTGAACATAATACATGCCACTTGCCAATATTGAAACATCTATGGTTTTCGATGTTTCAAAGCTTTCAACTTGTTGTACTAAATCGCCTTTTACCGAAAAGATTTTTACTCGGTCTATTTGCTGATTGTCAGCGTTGAGATGTAGGGTGTTTTTTGCTGGGTTGGGGTAAAGGGTTATGGTTTTGTTGAAAGCATTTTCCACAATGTTTAATAAGGAGGTATGCTTTATCACCCAAAAATCAGTTCCCCCTCGGGAGTTTTCATTTTTATCTCCTGAAATATCGGATTTCGAATTTCCGCCAAAAATATAAGTTCCATCAGAATTTTGATTGGTACAAGTTAATTTGTCCTCGTGATTTCCTCCAATACTGTTTTGCCATTCAATTAATCCAATGTCATTTAATTTTAAAATCCAGTAATCCTCCAATCCTTGAGAATCCTCAGTTTTATCTCCAGAAATGTAAGAATTTGAATAACCGCCTACTAAAGAACCTCCTTCCATAGAGTTTAAAGTAGTAGTTCCCAAATCAAAAAGGGCACCATTAATATTTCTATCCCAAAGAGTGTTTCCTTCAGAATCAATTTTCCATACATAATAATTAAATTGAGGCTGATTGTTTGTAGTGCCATTAACGATAAAGCCTCCATCACTTGTTTTGCTCACTCTGCTTAAATAATTTGTTACACCATTTCCAGAAAAAGTTGTCCATACATTATCTGTCCCAATCTTCATTAAATAATAAGCTATATCTATTCCCCAAGTTCCTCCCATTATAATGCCACTATCGTTTGTTAATTGAAAATCATATAACGTAAATCCATCCTGTTCTATCCCATATGAATCTTGCCAAAGAATATCTCCATTTGTACCTAACTGTACAACCCAAGCATCCCGATTGGCTATTCTACTTTCAGTTCTGTCTCCAGAAATATTTGATAAAGAAGAACCTGCTAATAAATAATCATCTTCGGGTGTTTGGTGTATTTCTACTAATTTGTCTTCCTTATCACCTCCAATTGTCTTTTGCCATTCGATATTTCCAATTGAGTCAAGTTTTATGATCCAATAATCTGAAAAACCTTTTGAGCTTTCCGTTTTATCTCCCGAAATTCCTGATTCTGAATATCCACCTATAATATATCCTTCGTCTGAAGTTTGATGAATTGTAGCTAATTTGTCTTCTCCATCTCCTCCAATTGTTCTCTGCCATTCAATACTCCCAGAACCATCTAATTTTAAAATCCAATAGTCATTTGCACCTCTTGAATCCTCAGCTTTATCGCCAGAGATGTTTGAATTTGAATAGCCTCCTATTATCATTCCGCCATCTGAAGTTTCTTCAATACTTTTTAAATATTCTTCTCCATTTCCACCAATAGTCCGTTGCCAAATAATATTTGGGTCTTGGGCGTAAAGGGTAATCGTGGTAAGTAAACTTGTAATAAAACAATATAGAGTAACTGTGCTTTTCATAAATATATTTCTAGAAATTAGGCGTGCAAAATACACACCTTTTCTACTATTCCAAAGATTCTGAAGAGATTTCTTAAAAAAATGTTAATGAAAAACTTTTGGCTAGGTGGGTAGGGCTCTTCACTCGCTACGCTCCATTTCCGCCTAAATACAATCGGGTCGGCTGAGTGACATTCGTCGTTTCCCTTTCTTCAACACTTCGACTCCACTCAGTGCGACGTTTCAGTTTTGTCTTAACCTTACTCTACCGTCACCACCAAATCCCCTTTCATCAACATGGTGCCTGGTTTTAAGGTGATGGATTTTACTTTTCCAGCTTTATTAGCAGTTACAGTAGTTTCCATTTTCATGGCTTCAATCACAAACAAGGGCTCGTTTTCCTCGATTTCCTGACCTTTTTTAACGAGCATTTTATACAACATTCCTTGAAGCGGCGCACCGTATTGGTTAGCATCTTCTGGGTCTGCTGGTACGTGGACTTCTTTTTCAACTTTAATTGATTTGTCCTTGATTTCCACAAAGCGGTTTTCTCCATTTACTGAAAAGAAAACAATTCGTACACCTTCATCATTTGGTATTCCTACTGAGAGCAGTTTCACGATGATGGTTTTTCCTTCTTCCAGTTCAATAATAGCTTCTTCACGTAGCTTCATTCCGTAGAAGAAGTTTTTCGTAGGAAGAATGGCTAAATTTCCATACAATTTATACTTCTCATGTGCGTCTTCAAATACCCTTGGATATAAGCTATAGGATAGAAAATCTTCAAATTCAATAGGACGACTGAATCCTTTCTGAAATTTCTTACGGAACGCAGCATATTCTGTATCAAAATCAATAGGCTCCAAATGTGCGTTAGGCCTATCGGTGTAAGGATCAGCATTTCTTAAAATAATCTTTTGAAGCTCTTTTGGAAAACCTCCCAAAGGTTGCCCCAAATCGCCTTTAAAGAAATTGATAACCGACTCTGGGAACGAAATTTCATTTCCGCGTTGCATCACATCTTCAGGTGTTAAATCGTTCGTGACCATAAAGATGGCCATATCGCCCACTACTTTACTACTTGGGGTTACTTTTACCAAATTTCCGAAGAGCTCATTTACCTGCTCATACATTTTGGTCACTTCGTGGAACCGGTCAGCAAGTCCTAACGCTTCCGCTTGCGGACGTAAATTGGAATACTGCCCGCCCGGGATTTCGTGTTGATACACTTCGGCCGTTCCTGCTTTTAATCCAGACTCAAATGGATAATACACTTCGCGGGTATCTTCCCAATAATTAGAAAATTCATTCAGCTTTTTAATATCGTAATCGTGAGCACGTTCATGGCGTTTCATCATTTCGACTACTGAGTTAAAATTAGGCTGCGATGTCAACCCAGATAAACCACCCAAAGCGACATCAACTACATCTACACCCGCTTCAATGGCTTTTAAATAGGTAGCCGATTGGATTGAAGAAGTATCGTGTGTATGTAAATGCAGCGGAATGTTCACCGTATCTTTTAAGGCAGAAACCAATTCGGTTGCGGCATACGGTTTCAATAAACCGGCCATATCTTTAATGGCAATCATATGCGCACCGGCATTTTCTAAGTCTTTTGCTAGTTGTGTATAGTATTTTAGGGTGTATTTGCTTTCATCGGGATCTAGAATATCTCCGGTATAACTTATGGCTGCTTCTGCAATTCCGCCAGTTTTGTTTCGAACATAGTTAATGCTTGGTTCCATCGCTTTCACCCAGTTTAAGGAGTCGAATATGCGGAAAAGATCTACACCGTTTTCCCACGATTTTTCTACAAATTTTTCGATTAAGTTATCTGGATAGGCTTTGTAGCCTACGCCGTTACTGCCTCGAAGTAACATTTGGAAAAGAATATTAGGCATGCGCTCCCGTAATTCCCGTAAACGCGTCCACGGACTTTCGTTTAAAAACCGCATACAGACATCGAAGGTAGCGCCGCCCCACATTTCAATACTGAAGGTGTTTGGATGGTTTTTAGCGTAGCTTTCGACTACTTTTAGCATATCGTACGTTCGCATACGTGTTGCCAATAATGATTGGTGCGCATCACGAATAGTCGTATCGGTATAGTGTATTTTCTTTTCGTCTTTTAACCACGCACAGAATTTTTCAGGTCCCATTTCGGTAAGCATATCTTTTGTGCCTTTTGGGAATTTCTCTGCAGGGCTGTAAATAGGAATTGTAGGGTTTCTGAATTTTTTATTCTCGTCAATAAACTTTACATCGGGATTTCCGTTTACAATGACTTCCCCTAAATAATTGGTGATTTTCGTTGTTCTATCTTGCGGTAACTTTACATCGAATAAGGAAGGTGTGTTGCCAATAAAGTTAACCGTTGCCGCTCCTTCTTTAAACGTTTCGTGTTGAATTACGTTTTGAAGAAAGTGAATATTGGTTTTTACACCACGAATTCTAAATTCTTTTAATGCTCTAACCATTTTCCGAACCGCACCATCTAACGTTCGGCCGTGTGCTGAAACTTTTACCAACATCGAGTCGAAAAAAGGGCTAATACTGTACGACTGGTAAATACTTCCAGCATCTAAGCGAATTCCCATCCCCGAAGCACTTCGGTAGGTGGTAATCGTGCCATAATCTGGTGTAAAATTATTGGTAGGATCTTCAGTCGTTAATCTACATTGCAGTGCAAAACCGTAGGTTTTAAGCGAGTCTTGATCGTAAATTTTAATTTGCTTATCCGAAAGTTTATAACCACCGGCAATAAAAATTTGAGATTTAATCAAGTCAATTCCCGTTACCATTTCGGTAACTGTATGTTCTACCTGAATACGTGGGTTTACCTCGATAAAGAACACATTGTCATTTTTATCTACTAAAAATTCTACTGTCCCTACATTATTATAGCTTACTTCTTCGGCAATAGAAACGGCATATTTGTAAAGCGATTGTTTTACTTTTTCTGAAACATTATAAGAAGGAGCCACTTCAACCACTTTTTGATGACGGCGCTGTACGGAACAATCGCGCTCATACAAATGACGGATATTTCCGTGATTATCAGCAACAATTTGTACTTCTAAGTGCTTCGGCTCTTCTACATATTTTTCTAAAAACATGGTGTCGTCGCCAAAGGCATTTCCGGCTTCACTTTGAGCCGACTCAAAATTATTTTTTAAGTCGTTGTCATTTCTAATAATTCGCATACCACGACCACCGCCTCCTGAGGCAGCTTTTAGCATAACTGGATATCCGATGGTTGAAGCTTCAGAAAGGGCAATCTTTAAAGAAGTAAGGTCTTTTGTGTTACTTTTAATGGTAGGCACTTTGCACTTTTCAGCAATTTTTTTGGCTGTAATTTTATCACCCAAGGCATCCATCACTTTTGGGTCTGGACCAATAAATATGACCCCAGCTTCGGCACATTTACGCGCGAATTCAGAATTTTCAGATAAAAAACCATAACCAGGGTGGATGGCATCTACGCCTTTCGCTTTTGCCAAAGCAATAATTTCATCACCGTTTAAATAAGGTTTTAACGGCTCGTCGTCTTTACCAATTTGATAAGCTTCATCGGCTTTGTAACGATGTTGCGAGTAGCGGTCTTCATAGGTGAAAACGGCAACGGTTGTTAAATTTATCTCGGTACATGCTCTAAAAACACGAATTGCAATTTCTCCTCTGTTGGCAACTAATACTTTTTTAATATCCATGATGTTGTGTGGCTTTTTTCTGAAAAACTAATATGCTGCTAAATATAAAAAATACTATGCACGCATAATAATTTTTAACTAGTTTTCTGAATTTTTTTATGAAATATAGTATGGGTTTTCATTTTTATAATTTCGGATAATGAAATCTAAGGCGCTTTGCAATATCTCGCCCATGTTTTTCGACTTTTTAAAGTTTACATCTCCAGTTAGTTTAAAAAGGTCTTTTTTTAATTGATTTATCTTTTCGGGTGGTGAGATGGTGTCACTATTCATACAATCCATGATTTCTTTTAATCGACTTTGCTCACTTACCGCTCTTTTTGCTAATAAAGATCGTTCTTCTCGTTTGTACTGTTCAATGGATTCTTCTTGCAATAATCCCATTGTCATTTTAACCAATTCATTGTTTTCTTTTAAAAATTGAGGTTTATAAACCTTAGCATTGCCTTCATAACTTTGTTGGTCAAAATCGATAGCACGGATTCTATATTGAATTCTATCAAAATCGTGGGTAAGGACCATTACATAATTGTACGATCGCATATCGCCTAACAACCTCACAAAACAGCGCTCGTTAAATTTTACAAACTCTTTGGCGATCTCTTTTTTTTGTTGCTCAGAGCATTTCGCCAATTCGTTTTCAATAAAGTCATCACCGGGAATTCCTGAAATGTGTTCTTCAATTAGCGTATTGCCGTGCACTAAAAAGTTGATATGATTAGGGGAGAGTAGGTGTTCTAGCTCTAGTCCATAAATACGTGAAGCATCGGCTTTTTTAATATAGAGGAATAAATAGTTGTCGTTTAAAATGTTTCTAACCTTAACACGAAATGGTTTTGAATTTCCGAAGGTGCAAAAGTCGATACTATCAATACTAAGATAAGGTAATAAGGTATCGCTACCATCGGAATGCAAAATGGAATACATGCGCTTTAAACTGGCATCTATTTCTTCGCGTTCGAATTCAGAATAATATACACTAATCCAAAGGGTGTCGTTTCCGTGTTTATCATAAATAGAAACTGAACCTTGAAACCGTAGCAAATCGTCATAATAAATCGTGATCTTACTGTTACGACCGTGTTTGGTTAGGTATTCGGACAAGGCATCGGTAATTTCGTAAGCCGGTTTCTTTTTTGAAATCAATTTTCGCATAGCAACATTTTAAACATTAAAGATACCAAATAGGCACATCAAAGCATAAAAAATATGCAACTTACAAAAGGGTTGTTTTATAAGTTTGCGAGTTTGGATATCACTACACTATTTATAGCATAAAATAAATTGATTCAAGATATCTTTTAGATTAAAGGTCTTTATTAATCTATATTCCATATCGTAAAGCATGTTGGCTATAAAAGGAGTATTTCATCGAAAAGTAAATCTTAATTAAAACCGTTTTGTAGGTTATTTCGTTACATATTATAAGTTTTGCAGAAAATCCCCAATTATGTTTCGAATAAATCCCTCACTTTTATTTTTTCTTTAATTATAACGTTCAGTTCTTTTGCGCAAGTTGGAATTTCTAATACTAGTCCTGAAGCTGCGCTAGATGTTACTTCTACGAATAGCGGTATATTGATTCCAAGAGTTGCACTTACCTCTACTGGTGATGTGACAACTGTTACAAATCCCGATGGGGGAGGAGATCCTGTGGTAAGTACATTGGTTTATAATGATGGCACAAGAGGATTATCCCCAGCTGGATTTTATTATTGGAATGGAACTGAATGGAGACAACTAATAGATACAACTCCAAGTGTATATGTAGGTACGTTTATTATAAATAGTTCAAATATGGATGCAGCAGGGAATATTGATGTTTCAACTATACCTTTTCAACCGAGACAAGTTACATTTACAGGCTATGCCAATGTAGAAGCCAATAACCTTGATAATGATAATGAGGTTGGCGATAATGTTAATAGGGTTGAAAATGTTTTTGGTAGTATGAGGGGGTTTGCTAGAGATGACGGAGGAGTTACTCCAACTCAGCAAGTAATATATATTGGGGGGTCTGGTAATTCGATTAATGATATTTCTAGATATGCTTCTGATAGTCGTTGCATTGGAGTACGATATGCAGACCAAAATGGAAGTACAAGTGCATCACAATATGGAATTACATCAGCAACGTTAACCTCTTTTAATGCAGATGGTTTTACTTTAAATGTAGATTCGTATCTGGATGATGGTGATGACGAAGGGCTAGTTATAATCTATGAAGCCTACCGCTATTAATGCGCTTCTAGCCAATTATCACCTAAACCAATTTCAACATCTAACGGAACGTTCATTTTATAAGCATTTTCCATTTCGGTTTTAATGAGCTTTTGAAGCTCTTCCAATTCTGGTTTATAGACATCGAACACCAATTCATCGTGTACCTGAAGCAACATTTTACTTTTGTATTTAGCTTCAGTCATTTTTTCGTGAATGTTAATCATCGCTAACTTGATAATGTCTGCAGCGCTACCTTGTATAGGTGCATTTACAGCGTTTCGTTCTGCAGCACCACGTACTATGGCGTTGCTTCCGTTAATGCCGTTTAAATATCTACGCCTTCCCAAAACAGTTTGTACATATCCATTATCACGGGCAAAATCGACCAACTCGCTCATATAATTGCGAAGTTTTGGATAAGTTTTGTAATAGGTGTCGATGAGTTCCTTCGATTCTTTTCGGGTTAAATCGGTTTGATTGCTTAATCCAAATGCTGAAACACCGTAAATTATTCCAAAATTCACGGTTTTAGCATTGCTACGCTGTTCTCTTGTCACTTCATCAATTGGGACGTTAAATACTTTAGCAGCAGTAGAAGCATGAATATCCTCGCCATTTTTAAAAGCTTCAATCATCGTATCTTCTTCACTTAAAGCAGCAATGATGCGTAATTCAATTTGCGAATAATCGGCAGCTAGTAATGTATAGTCTTTATCTCGAGGCACAAAAGCTTTTCGCACTTGACGACCCCGTTCGGTACGAATAGGAATATTCTGTAAGTTCGGGTTGTTACTACTCAATCGCCCAGTGGCGGCAACCGTTTGCATATAATCGGTGTGGACGCGACCGGTGCTTTCTTCCACTTGTTCTGGTAATGCATCTACATACGTGCTCTTTAATTTTGCCAAACCACGATATTCTAATACATCTCTAATTATTTTATGGTCTTTCGCTAAATAGGAAAGTACGTCTTCTGCAGTTGAGAACTGTCCCGTTTTGGTTTTTTTAGGTTTATCAACCAATTTCATTTTTCCGAAGAGAATATCACCCAACTGTTTTGGTGAAGCGATGTTGAATTCTTCTCCAGCTTCTTCGTAAATGTCCTTTTCTAAGCGATTAATATCGTTATTAAGCGCTTCGGAAAGACTGCCAAGATATTCTTTATCCAATTTAATTCCCTCTAATTCCATGTCTGCCAATACACGAAGTAGCGGAATTTCAATGTCATCAAATAGCTCTTGGGTGTTTGCATCGCCTAGTTCTTTGGCAAAATGCTCTTTTAGTTGGAGCGTAATATCGGCATCTTCTACCGCGTATTCCGTTTGGTCTTCCACTGGAACATCACGCATCGATTTTTGGTTTTTCCCTTTTTTGCCAATCAATTCAGTAATAGAAACGGGTGTGTAATTAAGGTAGGTTTCAGCCAATACATCCATATTGTGCCGCATATCTGGGTTGATTAGGTAATGTGCCAACATTGTATCGAACAGCTTGCCTTTCACCTCTACATTGTACTTGGCCAATACTTTAATATCATATTTTAAATTCTGACCTATTTTCTCAATGTCTTCGGCTTCAAAGAATGGGCGTAATTCTTCAATAAGTTTTTGTGCTCCGTCTTTATCTTCTGGAAAAGGAATATAGAAACCTTTTCCTGTTTCCCAAGAAAAAGCAATTCCAACGAGCTCAGCTATTAGTGGATTTAAACCTGTAGTTTCAGTATCAAAACACACACTTTTTTGTTTCATTAAGTTCTGAAGAAACAACTTAGTGCCCATTCCTGGTTGAATGGTTTGGTAAAAATGCTCGGTATCTTTTATTGTTTTTCGAGAGTTGTACTCCTCTGCATCTGCAGTTGCTTCACCATCGCCCCCAAATAATGAAAACTGACCAGTTCCTGCAGTTTTTGAAGCCTTTTCAGCAGATTCAGAATTGGAAACCTTTGTCACCTCTTCTTGTGCTCCTTCCGGGGAAAAGAGTTTTAAAAATTGATCACGTAGCCTTCTAAATTCTAACTCTTCAAATATTTCCTGAACTTTTTCAGAATCAGGCATCGACATTTCGTAATCTTTTTCATTAAAAGTAACCTCGCAATCTGTAAAAATAGTGGCCAGCTTTCTTGAAAGCCTTCCTAATTCGGCATTGGCAATAACCTTTTCTTTCATTTTACCCTTTAGCTGGTCGGTATTTTCTAACAAGCCTTCCATGGAGTCAAATTGCTTAATAAATTTTTTGGCTGTTTTGTCACCCACGCCAGGTAATCCAGGAATGTTATCACTAGCATCGCCCATCATTCCTAAATAATCAATCACTTGCTCGGGGCGTTCTACCCCAAAACGTTTTTGTATTTCAGGGATTCCCCAAATTTCAATGGCATTTCCCATTCTGGCAGGACGGTACATAAAAATGTTTTCTGAAACTAATTGACCAAAATCTTTATCGGGTGTTACCATAAACACTTGGTAGTTTTCTTTTTCGGCTTGTTTAGCCAAGGTGCCAATTATGTCATCGGCTTCCATCCCTGAAATTTCCACACACGGAATGTGCATCGCTTTAATAATGTCTTTGATTATCGGGATGGACTGCCTAATAACGTCTGGAGTTTCGTCTCGATTGGCTTTGTATTCTGGGTACATCTCCTTTCGTTCTTTACTACCGTCCTTATCAAAACAAACAGCAATGTGATCGGGCTTTTCACGGCGAATAACATCAAACAGGGAGTTAGTAAAACCCATAATAGCTGAAGTATCTTGCCCTTTCGAGTTGATTCGTGGATTTTTAATAAGTGCATAATAACCACGGAATATTAGGGCATAAGCATCGAGAAGGAACAGACGTTTTTTATCAGACATGGAATGTAAAATTGTGTTTACTTCAAAAGTAAAAAGAAGACTTCAGAAATAGGGTGTTTCCATAAAAAAATAAAAGCCGTTCTTCCTCAAAAACGACTTTTACCTGTGATTTATAGTGCAAATAGTAAGTACTCTTCACACTTACTAATAGATACGGAATGCTTGTAAGATTGGTTTCACTTTTTCTAAATTTTAATAAATAAAAAAGCCGCTCCTCCTCAAAAGCGACTTTAATATTATATGCTGTTGAAAAGAGTTTTCTTTTCAATGGTAAAATTAAATGTTTATAACAGGCTGTATATTAATTGAATATTAAATTATTTATAATAGAATAACTAATTTTAATTGTATTAAGGTAACGAAACGTCAATTTTCTAAAATTGTGTTAAAATAAATTAACTAATTATCGAAAATCTTGAAAAAAAAGTTTAGTTTTCCGACAAAATACTTATATTATATGATTAACGTATCATATACGTATATTCAACTTTATAAACCTACACAACTATGAAAAAAAAATCCCTATTATTCTTAAGTTTGTTAGTTACCATAATTACCTACGCCCAAGTAGGGATTGGTACAGTAACACCAGATCCTTCTTCTATGTTGGATATTCAATCTGACTCGCAAGGATTATTGGCTCCTAGGATGACCACAATACAAAGAAATGCTATTACAACACCTGCAGAAAGTTTGTTGGTTTTCGATACTGATGAGGACTCTTTTTATTATTATGATTCCACTAATTCTGTATGGGTAAAAATTAACTCAAGCTCTAATCAAAGAGATAATTATGTTTTGGTTAAAAGTGAAGATGATTTTCCTGATGCTGGAGGAGGGAATATAGTTTTAGATACTGATACTTTATATGAGTTAAATGGAGAAATTGAGGTTTCTTCAAGTATTGAGTTAAACGGAGCTTATATTATAGGTAATGATGTAGGGGAAGATATTCTTAAATTTACAGGCAGTGGTAGTTTATTTACAGGTTCTGGTGGCAGTATACGGAGTTTTGGTATTAATGCCAATGGCCAGCAAGTTTTTGATATCACAAACCCTGGAGCAAATAATAACCTTATTTTCCAAAATTTGAGTGTTTTTGGTGCTAGTAGCATCGGTACTCTTTCAAATTTCAACATTGTTTTTTGTAGCATTATCCAATATGTTGGAAATCAAGATGGTATTACGCTAACAGATGTCAACCAGGTGCTTTTTACAAATATTTACTGGAATGCAACAAATACTGGTACGTTTGAAACCTTGAATGGAAGTTTTGATATTATTCAACAACAAGGAGGTGTTATTGTAAGCGATAATGGGGAAGCAGGACTTAACGTAAGCAGTAATCCAGCTGTTACACAAGCAGCAACGCTTAGTAATGTAACTTTCACGAGTACAGGAACAGGAGTCGCTGTTAATGGCTATGGCAGTGGTTCTTATCCAGGTTATAATTTCACCAATGATTGGGTAGTAGATTGTCCAGGTATTCCAAAAGAAAGCGATGATGTTGCGACGGGGAATATATATTATGATACAACTAATCCGGCAGGTGTAGTAAGTATTACAAATAATACTGCTTTTAAATTACCTGTAAATACAAATGCAATTAGACTTTTTAGAATTACTGAGGGTACAGCTGGAAATAGTGAAAACCGAATTATATATAGGGGAGAAAAAGAAAGAGCTCTTAATGTTTTTGGAACAGTTTCTTTTACTGCAACTACGGGAACAAGATTAGGATTTTCTATATATAAAAATGGTGCTTTGGTTACAGGGACTGAGGCAATTGTTGATGTTTTACAAACTAATCAACGACAAACTGTATCAATTATCGGTACAGTCTCAGTAGATTTAGATGATTATATAGAGATTTATGTAAGAAAATTATCAGCACCAAATGAGGATTTCTTAGTTACTTCGTACAATCTTATTGTAAATTAAGAAAATATATTGGTTCAAAAGCATATTTTTGATTATCCAAAACCTTCGGCAACACATACCGGAGGTTTTTTTGTGCTTTTATACTATCGTGAAACACGATAATGCTTCCGGGTTGTATGTTTTGTGATACGTGATGAAGGCATTGTTCTTTAGAAACCGAAGCATCATAATCATAACTCAACACACTCCACATAATAATTTTATATCCTTTTTCTTGAAGCAGGTTAGCTTGTTTTGAAGTGATTTTTCCATAAGGTGGACGGAATAGCGAGGTACGAGATACGAGCGACGAATGATGAAAGCTCTGTGCTTGTAGTTCTTTTTCAAAAAGTGACACATTATTAATATAACGTTGAGTACTCGTTTGCCAGCCATTTAAATGGTTAAAAGTATGATTCCCTACCGAATGACCCTCAGCAAGGATTCGTTTAAAAATATCAGGATGTTTTTTTATGTTGTCGCCAATGCAAAAGAAAGTCGCTTTGGCGTTGTATTTTTTTAAGGTGTCTAATACCCATGGGGTCACTTCGGGGATGGGGCCGTCGTCAAAAGTTAAGTAAACTTTCTTGTCATTATTTGGCAATGCCCAAATTCGCTTCGGATAGATCCGTTGCACAAATTTGGGCACTGTTACCAAACGTAGTTTCACTGTTTTATTCTTCTATCGCTTCATTTAGAACTTCATCCGGAACTGAATCTGCCATTATCTGGATAGATTCTTTTTCCTGAAGGTCTTTCTCAACATCAACCCCTTCATTTTCATTATAAAAATGACGGAAGAGCTTTAAATAGTCATTAAATTCAGAAGCTTCATCTTTAGCAAAAGTTTCATTATCGTAGACTATTATAATATCGACTAAGCCGCGATAACGTTCCATATCACTGATGATTTCATCGGCAATATTGTATTGTTTTTTTACTTTCATTCCGCTGTAATACAACAACTTTTCTTGATATTTTTTAGCGACTTCTTCGTATAATTCTCGGGCCTTTTCAGGTTTGTTTACTTCATAATATCCTAATACAAAAGGTTCTAATAGCGAGTAATATTCAAAATACTTAACTGGCATTTTTTCCATTGCTAAGTCTAAAACATCTTCAGCTTTTTCTTTTTTGCCTTCATTAATTAAATTTTCGGCTAAACGCGCTAAGTTGCTTCGGTACGTGATACCGTTTCTTCTAGTTTCGGTGTCGTGATATATATCTGGACTTCCGCTATTTCCCCAATCCCAGTTCATAACGATATCATACATTTTATCGGTATCAACACGGCCCATGTCAAACGGATTACGTGGGTTAACAGGTGTTCGTATAGGTACTAATTTATATACAACTCCGTCTAATTGAAGGTAATCCTTCATCCATAAATAGTCGTCATCGCCAAAAGCACCGCCGCTGAAGTAAATAGGACGTTCCCAGTCGTTATTGGCGATAATATCCAACATCATCATTCGGTTTTTGTAAATAACATTTCCTTTTAGCTGAATAAAAATCTCATCTACAATTTTATCAGCATCTTCCTGTGGAACAATACCATTGCGTAATACAGCCTCTTTATCAACCGGAATACGGATGGTTTTTGAAGGGAAGGTGTTTGCCATTTGGTTACTCTCCAGCTCTACACGTGTAGCAGGACTATCGTTTGCAACCCAATTCATCCAAGTTTTAATATCGACGGTATCTTGCTTGGTTTCTTGATAATAAAGAAAATCTCGAGTTCCATATCGATATTTATCGTGCGTTAATTGCGACGGAATAGGGTCGCTAGTAAACGCTTTCTTTTTCATATCGTCTATATACCAATCTGTTTGAAAGAGACTAGTATTGATAATACGAACATCTCGACGGTAACCCTCTATATTTTGAGCATACCAAAGGGCAAATGTGTCGTTATCGCCAATGGTAAACAAAATAGCATTCTCATCAACCGAATCGAGATACATTTTTGCCATCGAGTTAGCGGTATATCGACCTGAACGATCATGGTCATCCCAATTTTGATAGGCTAATAATACAGGTGAAGCTAATAACGTGGCACCAAGAACCACCGGAATGGCAATTTTGGGTGACAGGTATTCTTTTACCATTTCAAAAAGGGCATAGACACCAAAACCAATCCACATAGCGAATATGTAAAACGAACCTACAAGCGCATAATCCCGTTCTCGAGGTTCAAAAGGGCGTTCGTTGAGGTATATTTTTAGGGCTAGGCCTGTAAACAGGAAAAAGACGAGTAGGACCCAGAATTTCTTTTTATCATTTTTAAAGAGAAATATTACTCCTAAAACCCCTAATATTAACGGTAAGAAAAAGTAGGTATTTCGGGCCTTGTTGTTTTTAACATCACTAGGCAGATTGTCTTGTGAGCCTAAACGGAGTTCGTCTATAAAGTCGATACCACTAAGCCAGTTTCCGTGTAGGTCGGTATATTGACCTTGCACATCATCTTGTCTTCCGGCGAAATTCCACATAAAGTAGCGCCAATACATATAACCAAACTGATACTCAAACATAAACTTGAGGTTTTGGCCAAAGGATGGTTTTTCAATATTGAGTGCTAACCCAAACTCACGTAAAAACTCATCGTAGTCTTTACTATCTACGACACCTTGGTCGTAAGCTTGTTTAAATTTGTTTACCTCCTGTACCAATCGTTTTTCATTTCGGTATTCGGGTTTTATTGTAAAATCGAGTCCTCCTGTAAACTCCAGATAATTAGCATTGTTCTCTACACTCCACATTCTGGGTAGATATGCTTTTTGTGAATCATCACTGTTTTGCCCAGCGTTTTTATATTCGTTTACAATAACGTACTTACCAGCTTGTTCATCTTCTTCATATTTTGGCTTCTCATCTTTATATGGATTGTCTGGATCTAAACCTACATATGCTTCAGTAAATAGAGGACCATAAAATAAATGGGTTTGTGGGTATTGTTCTCGATTATAGTAAGCTAATAATTCTCGGGCATTGTCAGGGTTATTTTCATTAATTACGGTTCCCGCATTAGCACGAATAGGTAGCATCAACCAACTTGAAAAACCTATAAAAATGAACAGCACACAAAGCAACAAAGTGTTGAACTGTGTATGGTTTTTTCTGCGGGTATAACGTAATCCGAAATAAAACAATGCAATAAATAAAATACCAGCAATAAGTGTCCCGGTATGGAAAGGCAAGCCAATACTGTTTATAAAGAAGAGTTCCGAAGCACTGAAAAACTTCAAGGTCATCGGCAACAATAACTTAAAGATAAACAGTAAGATCGCTACCATCACTACATTAGCAATTATAAAGTTTTTAACGGAAATTGTTTTATAGTTTTTGAAAAAGTATAAAAACCCAATAGCTGGAATAGTAAGCAGTCCTAAAAAGTGAATCCCGAAGGAAAGCCCTATGATAAATGAAATTAAAATAACCCATCTATCGCCTCTTGGTGTATTCATTTCACGTTCCCACCGCAGGCCACAATAAAATAAAACTGCAGTGATAAATGCTGAAGAAGCATATACTTCGGCTTCCACAGCACTAAACCAAAAACTATCGGTAAAAGCAAAACTGAGCGATCCTACCACAGCACTCCCTAATATTGCGATGGCAGAGCTTTTGGTTAATTCTTTATGCTTTAAGACCACTGTTCTTAATAAAATAGTAAGCGACCAAAACATAAACAAAATGGTAAAAGCACTGGCAAAAACCGACATCAGGTTAATAGTAAGTGCAATGTTTGAAGCTTCCATAGCAAAAATGGAGAAAAATGCTCCCAATAATTGATACAGAGGAGCTCCGGGTGGGTGCCCAACTTCTAGATTACTTGCTGTAGTTATATATTCACCAGCATCCCAAAAACTGGCAGTGGGTTCTACTGTAAGCCAGTAAGTAATAAGGGATATAAGAAATACGGACCAACCTAAAATCTGGTTCCATTTTTTAAAGTTGAAAGAAGCCATAAGCTCGTACAGTTTTTGTTGTGGCGAATTTACTAATAATATACGTAGTGCAAACTACCAAAACAATGTAACGTCCCGAAACTATGTGTTATTTTATGATTTTTTAAAAATTTTACATTGAAGGAATATTTTTTGGTATTTTTATTTGCGAAAGAAAAAGTTTGTATTAAATTTGCAACCGCATTACGGTATTGGCCCATGGTGTAACTGGCAACACGTCTGTTTTTGGTACAGAAGAGTCTAGGTTCGAGCCCTAGTGGGCCAACAAAAGTCTCAAGCTTTTTAAAGCTTGAGACTTTTTTTATTTAAAGGATATACGGGCGAGAAGTTTACCCTGAGCATTGCCGAGGCACGAGGCAATAGTCGAAGGGAGCCCTAGTGGGCCAACAAGAATCCCGAACTTTCATTAGTTCGGGATTTTTTTATGTCTTAACTATTACGTTCAATTTCAATTACTTTCGCAAGAGTTTTAACCAAACGTTTGTGGTTTTTTACAAAGGGATTGCTGGTGTCCCACACATAACCAGCCAGTACTGCGCAGATTTGTTTTTTAATTTCAGGGTTTATGGTGTCGGCAAAAAATATTTTCTGAAGGTTGCCAGAATACCACTCATCTACATAAGTTTTAAAGACAGAAACCCCTTGCTTTAGATGGTTTTCATAATCATTTTTCCAATCGACTGCTTCACCTTGTAGTTTTTTGGCAGTTAATTTAGCGGCTAATAAACCAGATTCGGTTGCAAAGGTTACACCTGAAGAAAAAACAGGGTCTAAAAAACCGGCACTGTTACCGGTGATGGTATAACCGTTTCCATATAAAGAATTCATGGGGGTTGCAAAGTCATTGAATTGTTTGGGGTTAAATAAAAAGTCAATGTTTTCAAACCGGTTATAGTAGTGATTTGAAAGATTTAAAAGTTTCCGAAGTTTTTCAGAAGGAGTACCCGAAAAAGAATCTATAAACTCTGAAGGGCCTACAAAACCAATACTGGTTGTTTCATTCGAAAAAGGAATGACCCAAAGCCAAGCTTCATCAGTAACCACATCGAAGGTAATTAATGTGCCTTCTTCACCTTCAGGTCTATTAATGTCTGCAACATGCGTAAAAATTGATGAGTTCCCTTGAGATGTTGTAGGTTTTACAAGATTTAAAAATCGTGGAATAACACGTCCGGGACCGCTAGCGTCAATAATATGTTTTGCTGAAATAAAACCTGTTTTCTCTTCTGAGGTCTTTATGGTTGTTTTTGAAACTCCATCTTTTTCAAATTCAATATGTATCACTTCGGTTTCAAAAGAAATAGAAATGCCTCTTTTTTGAAGTTCATCGGTCAATGTCTCATCAAACTTGGCTCTCGGAACTTGCCAGGTCCAATCCCAACCGGTTGAGTGTTTTTCTTTAAAATCGAAATGACAGCTTTTATCTTCTTTTAAAAATCGGGCACCTTTTTTTATTTGAAAGTTCTGCGTTGTAAGGCAATCTAATAATCCCACTTCATTAAAATGTTCCATACATCGTGGCAACAAACTTTCGCCAATAGCAAACCGAGGAAACTTACTTTTTTCTACTACTTTTACATTAAAACCTTGTTGGTGTAAATAGGCTGCTGCAACAGAACCCGAAGGTCCAGCGCCAATTATTAAAATGTCAACTTCTTGTTCAGTCATTCAATAAGGGTAAAAGAATAGTTTTTTATTATAATTTTACATCCCAAAATAACTACATTACGTTGGTTATTGCAGGATAATTTGCTAAAATTTCCAATTTATTTCAAATGACGATAGATAAAGAAGGTTTGAATCTTCAAGATTTTTATGATGTGGTTTTTTCTGAAAAAGAAATATCCATTGACGATTCGGTTTTAAAGACCGTTCAGGATAGTTTTGACTTTTTAACGGAATTCTCTGAAAATAAAATTATTTACGGTGTCAATACGGGTTTCGGTCCGATGGCGCAATATAAAATTGAGGATTCCAAACGCATTCAACTTCAGTATAATTTAATACGAAGCCACGCTTCAGGTACGGGAAACCTTATTCCACCAAAATATGTAAAAGCAGCTATGTTGGCTCGCTTAAACACGTTGGCGATTGGTAAATCTGGGGTGCATCCATCGGTTATTGAGTTAATGACGACGCTTGTTAATAGAGATATCATCCCGGTTGTGTATGAACACGGTGGCGTAGGGGCAAGTGGCGATTTGGTTCAGTTGGCGCATATTTCATTGGTATTGATTGGCGAAGGAGAAGTGATCTATAAGGGTGAGCAAAAACCAACTTCCGAAGTTTTTAAAACTGAAAACCTACAACCGATTACCGTTGCTCTACGCGAAGGATTGGCATTAATGAACGGTACATCCATTATGTCTGGGGTAGGTATTCTAAATACAATTTATACAAAGCGTTTACTTAATTGGGTAGTGTCGTGCTCTTCTGCTATCAACGAAATTGTAAAAGCGTACGACGATCACCTGTCTCTTGAATTAAATGAAGCTAAAAAGCACAGCGGACAACAGAAAATTGCTAAACAAATGCGAGATCATTTGCAAGACAGTACATTGAGCCGAAAACGCGAACATCACTTATACAATGGAAAAGTAACAGATGCTGTGATTGAAGAAAAAGTACAGGAATATTATTCGTTACGTTGTGTGCCGCAGATTTTAGGTCCTGTGTTAGATACGCTGCAAAATGTGGAGAAAATTGTTTTGGAAGAAGTAAACTCGGCTAACGACAACCCTATTGTCGATGTTGAAAAACAACAAGTATATCACGGCGGAAATTTTCACGGTGATTACATTTCGTTAGAAATGGATAAGCTAAAATTAGTGGTCACTAAAATGAGTATGCTTGCCGAACGTCAGTTAAACTACTTACTAAACTCAAAGCTCAACGGAATCCTTCCGCCGTTTGTAAACCTTGGCGAATTAGGACTAAATTACGGTATGCAAGGCGTGCAGTTTACAGCTGTTTCCACTACAGCTGAAAATCAAACGCTTTCCAACCCGATGTATGTACATAGCATTCCAAACAACAATGACAATCAGGATATTGTGAGTATGGGGACGAATGCAGCGTTACTTACCAAAAAAGTAATTGAAAACACTTTTGAAGTAGTCGCCATTGAATTGATAACAGTGGTTCAGGCGATAGAATATCTGAAAATTCAAGGGGAAGTTTCTTCAAAAACGAAGAAGATGTATGATGAAATCAGGGCGATTGTTCCGGCGTTTAAGGAAGATGAAGTGATGTACCCGTATGTGAAAGAAGTAAAAGAACATCTAATTAATTCTGAAATATGAAGTTCGCACTAGTTACAGGAGGTTCACGAGGAATTGGAAAAGCAATTTGCTTACAATTAGCTGCCGATAGCGAGTATCACATCCTTATAAACTACAATCAAAATAAAACAGCCGCTCTTGAAACCTTACAGGCCATCGAAAAAGCGGGAGGGAAAGGTTCTTTACTTCCTTTTGATGTTTCAAGCAGAAAAGCCGTGGTTGATGCGTTAGAAGATTTTCAGAAAAATAATCCCGAAGCAATAATTGAAGTACTCGTCAACAACGCCGGAATTACAAAAGACGGACTCTTTATGTGGATGAAGCCAGGTGATTGGAGCTCTGTAATCAACACCAATCTCAACGGCTTTTTTAACGTAACCAATCATCTTATTCAAAAAATGTTGATGAATCGGTACGGTCGTATTATCAATATTGTTTCGTTGGCTGGAGTAAAAGGCAATGCTGGACAAGTAAATTATGCTGCAGCGAAAGGAGCAGTGGTCGCGGCAACCAAGTCGCTCGCTCAGGAAGTTGGAAAACGCAATATTACTGTGAATGCAGTCGCGCCAGGATTTATTAAAAGTGAGATGACCGAAGACTTAGACGAAAAAGAGCTTAAAAAATTGGTTCCGTTAAATCGTTTTGGTAACCCTGAAGAAGTAGCACATTTGGTGTCTTTTTTAGCTTCAAAAAAAGCATCGTACATCACGGGCGAGGTCATTAATATAAATGGCGGAATCTACTCCTAAGCCAAAAAATCCTGTAATTTTGCTACGAATCTGATTACTAATTTAAAAACGCACATGGCGGCAGAGTGGGACGGAAAATCACGAGGTACGGTCTTCGGGTTTAAAGTGTTTGTTTTTTTTATCAAAAACTTTGGTATCCGTGCTGCGTATGCGTTAATGCATTTGCCCATTCCATATTTTTGTTTGTTTTCTAGAAAAAACGTTCGAGGGCTTTTTTATTATTTCCACAACCGGAGGCAATACTCTTGGTTAAAAAGTTCGATTAATATCTACAAAGGCTATTACCAATTTGGACAAACCTTGGTCGATAGAATCGCCATTCAATCTGGACTTCGTGATAAATACACCTATGAGTTTGACGGGATTGATAATTTAAAAGAAACATTGGCGCTTAATAAAGGTGGAATCTTGATTAGTGCTCATGTTGGTAACTTTGAAATGGCGCAGTACTTTTTTAATGATTTAGATGAAGAAGCGAATATTAGCATTGTTATCACCGACCAAGACCACGAGAATATTAAAGAATATGTGGGTTCGGTGATAAACCGAAAGCAAGATAATTTTATCATTGTAAAAGATGATATGTCCCATATTTTTGAAATAAATGCTGCATTAGCTCAAAATAGAATGGTTTGTATTTCTGGCGATCGATATATGGATGTAGCTAAAACGATAGAAGCTCCGCTGTTAGGGAAAGAAGCAAAATTTCCGGTAGGTCCTTTTCTTTTAGCAACTCGATTAGAAGTACCCGTGTTATTTGTATATGTTATGCGCGAACCCAAACGAC
Source organism: uncultured Marixanthomonas sp. (assembly GCF_963974425.1). NCBI lineage: Bacteria > Pseudomonadati > Bacteroidota > Flavobacteriia > Flavobacteriales > Flavobacteriaceae > Marixanthomonas > uncultured Marixanthomonas sp. The sequence continues at coordinate 64,199 of NZ_CAXBCK010000001.1, read as the reverse complement.
ATTACCATTTATACGCAAGAAAAGTGGCGGTAACACGACGCGATGCTAGTGGTTTATTAACTAAATACACCCAAAGTTTAGAAGAGATTTTAAATCAATACCCGCTGCAATGGTTTAATTTTTACGACTTTTGGGATGATATTGACTAAATGCAATTGAGTTTTGAAAGAATTACGATTCCCAATTACCGATCCGTTTGTATTGGAAGAATTTCTTCCGCAGCGTCAACCTATGATTATGGTCGATGCTTTGGTGTATTATGATAAAAAATCCTTGGTTTCAGAACTGACCATTTCCGAAGAAAATATATTTGTTGCTGACGGCTTTTTATCCGAAACCGGGTTACTGGAACACATCGCTCAATCCGTAGCCTTACATACTGGATATACTGGGTATTTAGAGCAAAAACCGACCAAAGGAGGGTATATTGGCGCTATAAAAAAAGCTGAACTATTAAAAACACCGGCTGTCAATGAAACCATTGAAACTGAAATAGAAATTATACACGAAGCGATAGGAATTACCTTGGTAAAAACAACGACCAAACTGGAGCAAGAAGTGATTGCGACGACCGAGATGAAAACGATGTTAAAACCCTAATGCAAAAGCCTGTTTACATACAAGAAGCTTCGCTTATTACACCTTTGGGATTTTCAGTTTCTGAAAACGTGTCTGCTATTGAAAAAGAACAATCTGGAATACACGAACAACATCAGAACGATATTTTGGACACGCCTTTTTACGCAGCAATGATTGCTTCAGAAAAAATTGATGCTGCTTTTAAAAAACTGGGCAATCCATCCAGATTTATGAAGTTGGAGAAAATGATGTTGCTTTCGGTTGCTGAAACCTTAGAAAAGTCAAAGCTTCATATTTCAGAAAAAACCGCCTTGATTATTGCCACCACAAAAGGAAGTATCGATGCGCTCGACCCTGACAATTCCTTTTCAGGAGAACGAGCATATTTACCGATGTTAGGGAAGAAAATTCAATCTTTTTTTGGTTTTAAACAAGAACCGATTGTGGTTTCTAACGCGTGTGTTTCAGGGATTTTAGCGGTTGCTGTCGCCAAGCGTCTTATTCAAAATAACGTATATGAAAACGCTGTGGTTGTTGCAGGCGATTTGGTTTCAAAATTTACGGTTACCGGTTTTAATACCTTTCAAGCGTTGAGTAATGGTCCTTGTAAACCGTATTCAAAATACCGAAATGGCATTAGTATTGGCGAAGCGGCAGCATCGGTTGTTATTTCTTCTGAAAAAAGAAAAAACACATCCGTTCAGGTTATTGGCGATGGCTCATGCAACGATGCCAACCACATTTCAGGTCCATCGAGAACAGGGGAAGGCTTGCTAAAAAGCATTCAATCTGCTATGCAAGAAGCTGTCATTTCAGCAACTGATATCGATTTAATTTCCGCCCACGGTACCGCAACAATCTATAATGACGAAATGGAAGCGATTGCTTTTAATCGAGCGAATTTACAAAAGGTTCCCCTACATAGTTTAAAAGGGTATTATGGACATACATTAGGGGCCTCTGGGTTGGTAGAAGCCATTATCGGTTTTGAAGCGATGAAGCAAAACAAATTATTTACATCTTTAGGATATGACGAATCAGGAGTTTCAAAACCTTTGAACATCATTCAAAAAGTGGAAAAGAAAACAATCAACACCTTTTTAAAAACAGCTTCTGGTTTTGGTGGTAGTAACACCGCCGTACTCTTTAAAAAAGTCGCTTTTGAACACTAAACTAAACATACAAGCCTGGTGCAGCGTGCAAAATGGAACCGTTATTTGCAATGGCAAGAAAATTGTATCTGTTGATAACGAACAAGGATTTTCAGAATTTGCGAAGCAGGTTTACAAAAATCAGCAATGGGAATACCCTAAGTTTTTTAAAATGGATCGATTGAGTAAACTTACTTTTTTAACGGCTGAAATTTTATTGAATGAACTAACAATTTCTTCGGAAGAAAAAGAACAGCTGGCAGTTGTGTTGTCTAATAAAAGTGCCAGTTTGGATACCGATAGAAAGTATCAAGATTCGATAAACAGTATTGAAAATTTTTATCCCAGTCCAGCAGTATTTGTGTATACTTTACCTAATATTGGAATGGGCGAAGTGTGTATTCGGCACAAGATACAAGGCGAAAACGCCTTTTTTGTATTCGATGATTTTAATCCGCTTTTTTTGAAGCAATACGCTGAAAGTTTAGCTCAGAATAATAAGGCGGCTCAAGTTTTGTGTGGTTGGACCGAAATAGATGAAAAAGGATATAATTCTTTTTTATATTTGGCATCCCCAAACGGAACCCTTCCTCATACGGAAGAAACAATTAAAAAATTATATACCCAAAGTTGATGAACGCATTAAAACAGGAACTGAAAGAGAATATCATCAAGCAATTAAACCTCGAAGAATTCGCCGTTGAAGATATTGATAATAACGATGCATTATTTGGCGATGGCTTAGGACTAGATTCTATCGATGCGTTAGAGCTAATTGTGATGCTCGATAAAGATTATGGCATAAAACTAACCGACCCTGAAAAAAGCAAAGAAATTTTTCAGTCCATCAATGTATTGGCAGCCTATATTACTGAGCATCGTACTAAATAATACCTGAATGAAAAAAGGAGTCGCTATAACCGGAATGGGCATTGTTTCTGCCATTGGCAATTCGGTTGAAGAAAACTTGGAGGCGCTTCTTACTTCAAAAAGTGGATTAGGAATTTCAAAACACATTAAAACCCATCATAAAGAGTTTATTAAAGTAGGGGAAGTGGCTTTTACCAATGCTGAAATAGAAAAAAAATTAAACCTTCCAGAAGATAATAACTATACTCGAACTGCTTTAATAGGATGTTTGGCTGCGAAAGAAGCAGTTCAAAATGCGGGAATTACATCTATTTCAGAATACAAAACGGGACTCATTTCTGCTACTACAGTTGGCGGCATGGATATGACCGAAAATTACTGGAAGCAATTTGCTTCAAACCCAGAAGTTCAAAAACATATTTCGAGTCACCATGTGGGTGATAGCACTGAAAAAATCGCAACCTCTTTAGGGATTATCGATTACGTGACAACAATTAGCACCGCCTGTTCGTCAGCGGCAAATGCCATTATGTTAGGCGCACGACTCATTAAAGCTGGAAAACTGGATCGAGTTGTAGTTGGCGGAACCGATGCATTGTCAAAATTCACCATCAATGGTTTTAAATCATTAATGATTTTAAGTGAATCCAATTGTACGCCTTTTGATGCTAATCGAAGCGGTTTAAACTTAGGCGAAGCCGCTGCTTATCTAGTATTAGAATCTGATGAGGTGGTTGCAGCGCAAGATAAATCTGCTTTAGCTTATGTAAGTGGGTATGGCAATGCGAATGATGCTTTTCATCAAACTGCATCTTCAAAAACGGGTGATGGGGCTTACTTGGCAATGAAGAAAGCATTGAAAATTGCAGGTTTACAACCTTCAGATGTTGATTACGTAAATGCCCACGGAACCGCAACGCAGAATAATGATTTGTCTGAAAGCGTCGCATTACAACGAATTTTTAATGAAAAACCACCAAGTTTTAGTTCTACTAAAGCATTTACCGGTCATACTTTAGCTGCTGCTGGAGCGGTGGAAGCTGTGTTTTCTGTATTGGCGTTGCAAGAAAATAGCATATTCGCCAATTTAGGTTTTAAAATGACTATGCCCGAAACAGGTTTGGTTCCGGTTACGCAACTTCAGAAGATAGAGCTAAAACACGTCTTATCCAATTCATTCGGATTTGGAGGAAATTGTTCATCACTAATTTTTTCCGAGGCATAAAATGCCCATTAAAATCATGAAATTATTATATATTAATGAATACTTTAGGCTGTACAACTTCAGCTTTATTAACTAGAATAGTTCGATGAAAACGTGTTACATCCATAGCGTAGTGAACATTTCGGTACAAAACAGTTTTTCTGAAAACGATACTATTTTTGAAATACAAGAACATTCAGATTATAAAATTTCAGCAGTTCATCCAACGTATCGCGACTTTATTCCGCTTTCTCAATTACGAAGAATGTCACCAGCTGTAAAAATGGGTGTTGTTGCTTCAAAAAAAGCATTAGAAAAAGCTAACATAGAACAACCCGATGCCATTATCACAGGTTCTGGTTTGGGTTGTATAGCCGATACCGAAACCTTTTTAAATACGTTGATAGAGAATGAGGAGCAGTTTTTAACACCAACGGCTTTTATACAATCCACCCACAATACGGTTGCGGGGCAGATTGCTCTTGGCTTAAAATGTAAAGGGTATAATACAACCTATGCACACGGTTCGATTTCGTTTGAGTCGGCTTTGGTAGATGCGCAATTACAAGTTGAAGCTGGAGAAGCTAACAACATTTTAATCGGTGGGGTGGACGAATTGGGAACTGAGTTTGTGGACTATGTTCATGTAGTTGAACAAAACCAAAAGCAACCCATTCAAGTACCTTTAAGTGAAGGCGCCACTTTTTGTGTGTTGTCTTCAGAAAGAAAAGAAGGAACTGTAGCGGTTTTAAAAGCAGTTGAAATTAACTCAAAAATTGCTGGCGAAAATATAGTTTCTGAAATGCATAATTTTCTGAAAAGAAACAAAGTCGACTCTTCAGAAATCGATGCCGTAATTTTAGGAAATAACGGCGATGCTTTTGATGTGTATTACCAACATATTGAGAAGTTATTCTCCAAAACAGACCTTCTTCAGTACAAAAATTATGTTGGGGAATATTATACAGTTTCCGCATTTGCTTTTTGGATGGGGGCACAATTAATAGAAGGAAAAACACTTCCAAAACAATTTTTTGTTCGTAAAGCTGAAAGCAAATCATATAAAACTGTTTTATTGTACAATCAATTTAAAGGAAGCCAACACAGTTTTGTACTTTTAACCCAATGCTAAAATTTGATCAGATAACGATACTTGCCGCCATTGTTTTACTCACTATTGGCATAATTGATTTCTTCTATGAGATATCACCTGTTTTGTACATAACAATACTGTTACTTTGGCTTTTAATCGTAGCAGTAGGCTCGTTTATGATGCGATGGCGATTTTTCACTGCTGCCGTTATAAAAGGTAACCAAAATAAAAAACAAGTAGCAATTACCTTTGATGACGGTCCAAATACAGCTTATACGCCTCAAATGCTACAACTACTGAAATCGTATGACGCAAAAGCTACGTTCTTTTGCATTGGGAAACACATAGAAAAGCATCCTGAAATAACACAACAAATAGTTGCCGAAGGGCATACGATTGGAAATCATTCGTATTCACACGCCACAAATTTTGGTTTTTTCAGAAAAAAGAGGGTTGTTGAAGAACTTTCAAAAACCGATGCTTTAATTGAAAAAATAACCGGTGAAAAGAATACTTTATTTAGACCGCCCTACGGAGTGACCAATCCCTCGATTGCAAAGGCTTTAAAAGAGACAAATCATACGGTAATTGGTTGGAATGTTCGCTCATACGATACGGTTATAAAAAACCCAACCCAAGTACTTAAACGAATACAAAAACGTATTTCGCCGGGTTCCATTATTTTATTGCACGATACACATTCCCGATGCCCTGAAATTGTGGAACGTTTGTTGCAATTTCTGAAAAAAGAAGGATATCAAACGGTAGCTATTGATACGTTACTAAAGAAAAAATAATATGAGAAGTTTTATAATCATACTATTCAGTTTACTTGTGCATCAAAGTTTTGCGCAAATACCTTTGACATCTACTGAGATTGACCAATTTAAACAACACGTCAAACAAACTGCGCAACAAACTGAAACCATTGTAAGCGATTTTGTACAGGAAAAACAAATGGAGTTTTTAAATGATGGTGCTATTTCAGAAGGGATATTAACGTTTAAATCCCCAGATGCTATTCGTTGGGAATACACCAAACCTTACACATACGAAGTGATTTTTAAAGGAAATCAATTAACAGTGCTTGATGCAGGTTCGACAAAAAATATTGATTTAAGTTCAAATAAATTATTTAAAAGCTTCAACTCGTTGCTTATCAATAGTATTAAAGGTGATATGTTTAATGACGAAGAGTTTTCCATTTCATATTACAAATCAGACAAAGGATTTACAGTACATTTTATTCCAAAGGAAAAGAGAATGAGCCGTTTTATAGCCTCGTTTCAGCTTAGCTTTTCTGAAAAAAATTATCAAGTAACGCAATTAAAACTAATTGAACCCTCAGATGACTTTACATTGATTACTTTTAAGAACAAACAGATTAATGTGCCGGTTTCTAATTCGGTTTTTAAAATGTAAAAAGATGTTATTGCCCAATTTATATCAGGTTTTAGAGAAAGAAGTGGTTGCTGAAACTACTATTTCGGTAATGGTTGAAGTTGATAAAAATCATCAAGTTTTTAAAGGTCATTTTCCTGAAAACCCAGTTATGCCAGGTGTTTGTATGCTTCAAATAATTAAGGAGCTTTCCGAAGAGCATCTAGAAACACCTCTTTTCCTTCAAAAAGCATCGAATGTAAAATTTACAGCTTTGATGAATCCTCAAGTTCAATCAAAACTCTCTGTAGACTTGTCTTTTACTCGAGAAAATGGATCAATAAAAATAAAAAGCACGAGTACGTTTCCAGATGGGACGGTAGTGTTAAAATGTAATGCTATTTTTGTGGAAACAAACCGTGTGCATGAAAACGGCTGAACAACATACAACTCAACACATTCATCCTGAAATAATCCAAAAACTGAAGCAGTATAACTGCTGTGTGTTGATACCAACGTACAATAATTATAAAACGCTAAAACGTGTTTTGGACGGTGTTCTGGAATATACTGACGATGTGGTTTTGGTCAATGACGGTTCTACCGATGAAACACTTCAAATTCTCTCAGCTTACCCGCAAATTGAACAAATTCATATCAACAAAAATCAAGGAAAAGGATATGCGCTAAAAAAAGGTTTTAAACATGCCGTTTCTTTGGGTTTTGATTATGCCATTACATTAGATAGTGATGGGCAACATTTTCCATCGGATATTTCAGTTTTTATTGATGCATTGGATACTTCGGAAATTAAAAACTTGTTGTTAATTGGCGACCGAAATATGAATGAAGCCGATGTGCTCGCCCAAAGCCGAAAAGGCAATAAAGTGTCTAGTTTTTGGGTAAAAGCAGTAACCGATTTGGAATTGCACGATACACAAGCTGGTTTTAGACTGTATCCAATAAAAGCGTTGAAGGATATTAATTTTTTCAGAAATACTAAAAAATTTGAATTTGAGGTTGAGGTGCTCGTTAAAGCACATTGGGCTGGAATTTCAGTGAAAAATGTTCCTATTCAAGTATTGTATGATCTAGAAGAACGCGTTTCGCATTTCAGGCCGTTTATGGATATTGCCCGAATTACCATTTTGATTATTTGGTTCTTGATTGTTAAGTATTTTTATATCCGTCCGCGTGATTTCTTTAGAAAACTAAAAAAAAAAGGAATCCGCCGCTTCCTGAATGAAGAGTTTTTAAGAAACAACGATTCCCCTGAAAAAAAAGCACTTTCGGTAGCGTTGGGACTTTTCATAGGGTTGTCGCCGCTTTGGGGTTTTCATACCGTAATCGTCATATTTCTCGCGATAGTTTTAAAGTTGAACAAAGTGATTGCCTTCGCTTTTTCAAACATAAGCTTGCCGCCATTTATTCCGTTTGTGTTTTTAGCTAGTTTAACCACAGGATATTGGGTTTTGGGACAAGACAATGAAGTTACATTAGCAAGTGTAACCAATAATTTTGAAGTGATTACTTCGTTAAAGGCTTATTTTATTGGTAGTATCACGCTTTCGGTTGGAGCTGCAGTTATTTTGGGAAGTGTGTCATATTTAGGTTTTTACCTTTTTGATACTAAGAAAATACAGCCAGATGGATAGATTCTTCTTCAAGTTATACACATCGATTCAGAAACAGAAAGCAGTCTTTTTTATTGTTTTGGCTTTAGTGTGTACCGGATTGGCTTCTATAGCATTTCAAGTTTCTTTTGAAGAAGATATTTCTAAATTAATCCCTTCAAATTCAGAAAATGAACAATTTCAGAAGGTTTTAAAGAACATCCGTTTTACCGATAAAGTGATCGTAAACATCAAAAAAGAAAACGGGACGACCGAGGATCTGGTTAATTATGCTTTGGAACTAAAGGACAGTCTAGATTCACTTAGAGGAGACTACATTAAAAACATTCAAGGTACTGCGAAAGAAGAAGCGCTTTTTGAAACTTTGGACTTTGTATATGATAATCTTCCATTGTTTTTTACAGAAACAGATTATGCAATTCTGAAAAGGAGTTTGTCTGAGGATAGCATTGCCAAAACCATGGAAGAGAATTACAAAACCTTGATTTCCCCTTCTGGAATGATTGCTAAAAAACAAATTCTAAAAGATCCGCTTCATTTTACTAACCTAGCATTGCAAAACCTAAAAAGCCTAGGAGTTGAAGAAGGGTTTAAATTGAAAAATGGTTTTATAATGACTGAAGATGAACAACATATTCTGTTATTCATCACCCCAAAATTTCCTTCTTCAGATTCTGAAAAAAACACCATTTTCACAGAGAGATTATACCTATTTCAAGAGCAATTAAATAAAAAGTTCAGCTCAAAAGTAACAGGTGATTATTATGGAGCTGTTTTTATTGCTGCTGCAAACGCAAAACAAGTAAAGAGTGATATTCAACTTACCATCGGGATTGCATTAACCATTCTATTGTTAATCTTTATCGGCTTTTATCGCAGTGTTTGGATTCCGTTAATTATTTTATTCCCTACAATATTTGGCGCGTTAGTATCGGTTGCTTTTTTGGTGTTGATTAGGCCGCAACTTTCGGCTATTTCGTTGGGGATTGGCTCTATTTTATTGGGAATAACCTTAGATTATTCTTTACATATTTTAACGCATATTAAAAACGGTGAGACGGGTAAGCAATTATACAAAAGCATTACTAAGCCCATATTGATGAGCAGTTTGACGACAGCTTTGGCCTTTCTTTGTCTGCTTTTTATAAATTCGGAAGCGTTGCAAGATTTGGGGATTTTCGCCGCTGTGAGTGTGTTGGGTGCTTCGGTTATGGCCTTGTTGTTTATTCCGCAAGTATATAAAAAGAAGGCGGTTTCAAATACAAAAAAGAAAACTGGTTTTAATCGTATTACAACTTATCCGGCGCATAAAAACAAAGCGGTGGTCGTTTGCCTAGCTGTTTTGTTAGTGATAAGTTGCTTTAGTTATAACTCGGTTGAATTCAATAAAGATTTAGAACAATTAAACTATAAACCAGAGCAGCTCGTTAAAGCCGAAAAAGAACTTGAAAGCATAACGAATTCTGTTTCAAAGTCGGTGTATGTCGCCACGTATGGAGCTACGTTAGAAAGAGCATTACAGCAAAACGATTCAGTTTATAATTTACTGAAAGGCTTAGAAAAAAGCTCAGAAATTGAAATGTTTAACTCAGTAGGCGGATTGGTTGCTTCGGAAGAAAAGCAAAGCGAGAAGATTCAGGAATGGAATCAGTTTTGGAAATCAGAACGACTTGAGAATGTTGCAAGTTCCATTAACAACACTTCGGAAGCATTAGGATTTAAACCGAATGCATTTGCATCATTTTACAACCATTTAAATTCAAATTTTGAGCTTTTGAAGCTATCTGATTACCCTGAATTTGGAAGCAATATGATTGCTGATTACATTTCAGAAACGAACGAGTTTGCAACAGTGACTTCAGTAATAAAAACAAATGAAAACCAAACAGAAGCGTTTCAAACAAAGGTGGAGCAACTTCAAAATACAGTAGTGATTGACCGGAAACAATTAAACGAAACCTTGCTAAATACTTTACAAAATGATTTTAACACTCTGCTGTGGTATTGTTTCGGCGTGGTCGTGTTAGCGTTATTGTTGTTTTACCGAAACTGGAAATTAGTTGTTGTAACAACCGTTCCTATTTGCCTAACGTGGCTTTTGACCATTGGGGTTATGGGAGTGTTCCAATTACAATTTAATGTGTTTAACAGTATAATTTCAGCTTTTATCTTTGGGTTGGGAGTAGATTACAGCATTTTTATCACCAATGCTTTGTTAAATGAAGAATGCAAAAATACCTTAGCAACACATAAAACGGCTATATTGTTTTCAGTAATCACGACTATTTTGGGGGTTGGGGTCTTGGTTTTTGCCAAACATCCTGCCTTGCATTCGGTTGCTTTGGTTTCGGTAATCGGTATTTTTTCGGCTGTGTTAATTGCGTTTATCGTTCAGCCTTTGTTGTTTAATCTTCTTATTTTTAAAAAGAAATAATACGTAATGGGAACCATTAAAACTACACCAATAAAACGTGTGCCATCCATCACAAAAGAGGAATTTGTAAAAAACCATTACAAACCGCAGCGTCCTGTTTTAATTGAAGGTTTTGCAAAAGAATGGCCCGCTTATGAAAAATGGAACTTGGAGTATATTCAGCAATTAGCGGGCGACCAAATTGTGCCGCTGTACAACAACAAACCCACCAAAGGACATAAAAAGTCTGTCGTGCCAGCTAAAAAAATGAAGTTATACGATTATATCGAACTATTAAAAGCGGGTCCAACCGATCTGCGAATGTTCTTTTACAACGTGCTTCAGAAAATGCCAGAGTTGACCAAAGATTTTGATTATCCTGATATTGGGTTACCGTTTTTTAAAAAGCTTCCCGTGATGTTTTTCGGCGGGAAAGGTTCAAAAGTATTGGCGCATTACGATATGGATCTGGCCGATTTGTTACACGTGCATTTCCACGGAACCAAAAAGGCTGTATTGTTTGAACCTAAACAAGCAAAGAATCTTTACAGAGTGCCCTTTACCGTTCATAATATTGAAGCGATTGACATGGACAATCCAGATTTTTCAACGTATCCTGCTTTGCAACAAGCGGAAGGGGTTTCAGTAGAAATGAAACACGGCGATGCGCTATATATGCCAAGTGGTTATTGGCATTATATTACGTATGAAGATGCTGGTTTTTCTATTACGCTTCGCGCCTTTCCACGGAAGCTTAAAAAACTAGGAGAACTGCTTTCAAACCTGTTGTTTATGCGCAATTTCGAAAACATCATGCGGTATGTGGCAGGTAGTAAATGGGTAGATTACAAAGAAAGTAGTATGATAAAACGGGTGAATAAGAAGTATAAAAAGCGCAATCACCATGCGTAATCAACCTGCTATAAACTATTTTATTTGGTCTGCACTTTTTTTGTTGCTGGCTTCTTGTGGTGTGAAAAAATCGTTAGAAGATCGACCAGATATCAGTCAGTATAATGCTAATATTCCCGAACGGGAAATTATCAACGATTCTACCTACCTTGCCGGAAACAACTTTCTTACCAAAAACAAACACGGCCAATGGGAGTTGTACGTAGAAGGCGACCCACTGGAAATAGGTTTATTAACCGGAAGTTTGACTCAAGAATTGCTTCAAAAACAAGAGCGGGTGTTCTTAAATAAAGTTGAAGAAATGGTTCCTTCAAAAGGGAAACAAAAATTCCTTCGGAAATTTCTATCGTGGTACAATCGCAAGCTCTACAAACACGTGACTGAAGAATACAAAACTGAAATTTATGGCGTTTCCCGTTATGCTTCTGGAGAATTTAACAACATCGCGCCACCGTATTTAAGAGCGTTGTATTTGCACGGCGCGCACGACATTGGGCACGCATTAAAAGACTTGGCGTTGGTAGGCTGTAGCTCTTTTGCTGTTTGGGGTGATAAATCGGAAGACGGCAACCTACTCATCGCTCGTAATTTCGATTTTTACGCTGGCGATGCATTTGCCGAAGATAAAATAATCGCCTTTGTAAAACCCGATCAAGGCTATCCATTTATGTCGGTTACTTGGGGCGGGATGATGGGTGTGGTTTCAGGGATGAACAATCAAGGATTAACTGTAACGATCAATGCAGGAAAATCGGATATTCCGTTAGTAGCGAAAACACCAATTTCATTGGTAACGCGAGAAATTTTGCAATATGCCTCTACGATTGATGAAGCCATCGAAATTGCAAAAAAGAGAGAAGTGTTTGTTTCGGAAGCTATTTTTGTAGGCAGCGCCAACGATGGAAAAGCAACTATTATAGAAGTGTCGCCAAATGATTTAGGTGTCTATGAAGTGGTGAATACGAGTGAATTAATTTGTTCCAATCATTTTCAGAGTGAAACCTTTGCTAACGACCGAAAAAACGTGAAATGGATTAAAGAAAGCCATTCACAATATCGATTTGAGCGGATGGAAGAGTTATTGGATAAAAATTCAAAAATTAATCCGAAAGAAGCAGTAGCTATTCTTCGGAATAAAAAAGGATTGAATGATGCAGCTTTGGGTTTTGGTAATGAAAAAGCATTAAATCAACTATTGGCGCATCACGGGATTGTTTTTCAGCCAGAAGATTTAACTGTTTGGGTGTCTTCAAACCCATATCAATTAGGGGAATTTATTGCGTATGATCTAAACGCTGTTTTTAATGAAGACAGGAAGTTTTCAGGTCAGCCCATTTCCGAAGAAAACTTAACTATTGCTGAAGATCCTTTTGTACATTCTCAAGAATTTAAAGATTATGAAGCCTATCGTATTTTAGAAGGTAAAGTAGAAACAGCCTTAGAAGAAGAATCTGAAATAGGCGCTGCTCAATTAATGAATTTACAGTCTTTAAACCCTGAATATTGGAAAGCACACTTTTTAGTAGGGAAGTATTATTACGAGCATAAACAGTACGAAAAAGCCTTAAAAGCTCTTACTTTGGCAGAAAGCAAAGAGATAACCACAGTTCCGGATGAAAAAGAAGTGGAGAAGTATCTTAAAAAAACAAAACGAAAATTACGCTAATGATCCCTGAAATAGAAAGAGCATCAAATGAAGAGATTAAACGCTTTCAGGAAGAAAAGCTTAAAAAAGTAGTGAGTTATGTTAATGGCAACTCCCCATTTTATAAAAGGCTATTTGAAACACATAACATTCTGCCAGAGCATATAAAAACCTTAGAAGATTTGCAGCGTATTCCGGTGACCACCAAGGATGATTTACAAAAACATAATGAAGATTTTTTATGTGTCCCTAAGCAGAAAATAATAGATTATGTTACCACTTCTGGAACCCTGGGTGAGCCGGTAGTAATTGGTTTAACCGACGCCGATTTAGATAGGTTGGCGTATAACGAAGCAATTTCGTTTGCGTGTTCAGGGGTAACGAAAGACGATACCATTCAATTAATGACTACGATGGATCGTCGCTTTATGGCAGGGATGGCCTATTTTTTAGGGGCTCGAAAACTAGGCGCCGGAATTATTCGTGTAGGTTCTGGTGTGCCCGAATTGCAATGGGATTCTATTTTAAAATTTCAACCCACGTATTTGATTACGGTACCTTCCTTTTTACTGAAACTAATAACCTATGCCGAAACCCACAATATTGATATAAACAAAACAAGTGTAAAAGCAGCTATTTGTATTGGTGAACCCATCAGAAACCAAGATTTTACCTTGAATGTTCTTTCCGAAAAAATAAAATCTAAATGGGACATTGAGCTCTTTTCTACGTATGCTTCTACCGAAATGAGCACTGCTTTTAATGAATGCGAGGTCCATCTTGGCGGGCATCATCATCCAGAGTTGATTATTACTGAAATTTTAAACGACGAAAATAAACCTGTTGAAGAAGGCGAGGTAGGCGAATTGACTATTACTACGTTAGGCGTGGAAGGAATGCCGTTATTGCGCTTTAAAACCGGCGATATGCTTAAAGTACATCCTGAACCGTGTTCCTGTGGAAGGAATACAAAGCGTTTAGGACCTATTGTTGGTAGAAAAAAACAGATGATAAAATATAAAGGAACTACTCTTTATCCACCAGCTATGCTAAATGTGTTACAACGTTTTGAAGCTGTAGAAACTTTTATAATTGAAATTTCAACCAACGATTTGGGTACGGATGAAATTTTATTAAAAATAGCTGCACAAGATCCTTCAGACAAATTAACTACAGAAATTAAAGATCATTTTAGAGCTAAGTTAAGGGTTACACCGCAATTAATTTTTGAAAAACTAGAAGTGATTGAAAAATTGAGAAAGTCGAAAACTGATAGGAAACCAGAATTAATTATCGATAAAAGGAAGTAGTTTTTAATAAATTAATTCAATTAGATAATCTATTAATTACTTTATGTGTTGTTTTGCTTTTCTATAAAAAAAAACAACCTTAAGTATTTTGCTTTGTAACTCCCCAGTTAATTTATATAAAGCAAAAACCATCGGTTGATTTTTATTTTTCAAATATTCGATCTTTTTTTTAGAAAAACAATTCGCTTATCTTGATATTTATAAATTTACAGTTGTAGTTCGTAAATTTACAGTCATAGTAATTAAAAGCCTAAAACATTCCTAATGCCCAGTAAAATATATTGTTTCCATTCATTTAAGTTTTCTGTTATATATAAACAAATGCTATTTTTATTTGTTTTTTTAGCTTCTGGAGTTATTCATTCTCAAAATGAAGAAACTGATCAATTAATTGATAAATCATACGAAGAAATCAAGCAGTTCTACTTAAATGTTTCCGAAGATTCGATTGCTTTAAAAGAAAAAATAGCTGCTGCTTATATTGCCAAAGCAAAAAAGAATAATGACAGTGTTAATATTGCAAGAGGGTATTATTATTTTTCCACTATGTATGGCGAGCCTGAGCTAGGGGTCGCTTATGCTGATACCATAGTTCAGTACACCAAAAATTTGCAACACAAAAACTTTCCAGCCACCGGATATTTCTTAAGAGGATATTGGCACAATGAAGTGGGTGAATACCGGAAAGCGCTTAGTGATTATTTAAAAGGGGACTCGATTGCTGAACAAAGAGGTAATAAACAACAACAATCATATAATTATAGAGTGATTGCTATTTTAAAAGACAGAGCAGGTAGTCATAGCGAAGCACTTGTTATGTACAAGAAAATATTAGACTCAATGGAAACTATCAAATATGAAAAGAATTTTGATAATGCAGATTACCTGAGTATAATTTATAACACGTCTAATGTATATATAAAACTTAAAAAAAATGATTCAGCAAAAATTTATTCCAGAAAAGGAAGAACAGAAAGTATAAGGATAGAGGATAGTAGTTTCTATTACAATTTTGTTTTTCTTGAAGGTGTTATAGCATATTTTTCAGGAAGAGAGAAAAAAGCATTTGAAGGTCTTGAAACGTCTCTTCCACATATTGATGATTACTCAAAAGCAATAGCATATTACTATATGGGAGAAATTTTTAAAAAACAAGGTAGAGAACAAAACGCTTTTAGATATTTTAAAAAAACTGATTCTATTGCAAAATCAATAGATTTTTCATTCACAGAACTTCGAGATGCTTACGAGCATATAATAACATACTATGAAGAAAAGGAAAATTTTGACCAACAATTAAAATATATAAATAAGACGCTAGAAATTGATAGTGCTCTTTCTCAATCAAAAGAGTTGAAGCTAGATTTGGTGAAAAAGTATGACACTCCGCTTTTGCTCAAAAAAAAGCAAAAAGCGATTGATGAATTATCAAGAAAAAACAAATTTGGGAATACAGCAATAGCTGGTCTTGTTATAGTCGCGGTTGTTTTGATTTTACTGGTTTTCTATTTTCGACTGAAACAAAAAATACAAAAAAAGAATTTTGAGGAGTTATTAAACAATACGGAAACATCAAAAAAAGTTGTTGAAGCAAAAAATAGTGTACATAATATTCCGCCAGAAGTTTACAAAACCATCTCTTTAAATTTAGAGAAATTTGAAAAAAACAATGGTTTTGTTAAAAATCTTACTCTTGCTGAATTAGCAAAAAAACTGGATACAAATACTTCTTATTTGTCCAAGGTGATTAATGAAAAAGAGGGGAAAAATTTTAGTCAGTATTTGAAAACATTGCGTATAAATTATATGGTAGAGCGGTTAAAGACAAATAAAAAAACACGCTCATATACTATAAAAGCAATTGCCAAAGAAGCTGGTTTTGGAACTGCCCAATCCTTTTCGAAAGCATTTCATCAAGAAACAGGTATCTATCCTTCTTATTTTATAAAAAAATTAAATGATAATTAGTTTTCTATCGGTATAGTTTCCTGTAACAACTTCCATTTATATCCTGTTTCAGAGTTTTTATCCATATCAAAAACTGAATAATAGCGGATTACTTTAGTTGAATCTTTCGGGTCCACAACTATGGGTTGTAACGTGTCTGGCCGGTTGGCTTTATGGATGGCAAAACCATTTACAACAGATTTCCATTGGTTGTTTTGTAGTTTGTATAGAAAGTATTTGTTAAAGTTTGTGTCTTTTAACTTAACGGTAGCTAGTAATACATCTCTGTCCATTCCTTTCATTTTCAGGGTGTCTAAAGTAGCACCATAACTTTTAGGAATTTCAATGACTGGATACTGCTTTCTTTCAAAACCAACTGTTGTTATACCTCTTTGTAAATCTACCTTTTGTACAAACCCATAAAAAGGACTTTTGTCGCCATTAAAATCTGCTGTAATAGCACCTTCAGGAATTTCAGGTTTTGAGGTTTCAGGGTTAACTGGTTTTGGGTCGCCAATAATATTATTTTCTTTCTTTTTTGGAGTTCCGCAACTTATTAAAAAAACATAAAAGAAGAATAGTAGCGTATGTTTCATTAAATTTTAAACGTTATAACAGGCATATTGGCGTGGTTTACTAAATCCTCACTAATGCTGCCATTAAAAAAGTGTGATAGTCCTTTTCGGCCATGTGTGCTCATCCCAATTAAATGATATTTGTTCTCTTTGGTAAAATTTAAAATTCCCTTTTCTACTGAAGTTTCATTATAAATGTTCAGGGTGTAGTTTTCGGTGCCCATACCTTTGATGAAGTTATTCATTATTTTATGGGCATCGGTCGAGGTTTTAAAGCCGCTGGGTGTGTTAACATAGAGTAAGTGCATTTTGGCTCCCAATGTATTTGCAAATTTTTGAGCTTTATTGAATGGCGAACGACATTCTTCAGAAAAATCGGTTGCAAAAACAAAGTCATTAACCTCAAATTTTTCGTGTTCATTTTTAATTACTAAAACAGGGATTTCTGAAGTCCGAACTACTTTTTCAGTATTACTACCTATGAACATTTCTTTAAACCCATTAGCGCCGTGTGACCCCATTATAATAAGGTCTATATTTCTTTCCTTAACCGCATTTAGAATGTCTTCGTAGATTTCGCCGTGACCAATAGTTTGGCTTATTTTTACATTTTCAATATAAGGGCGTTCCATAATGTCTGCAAACCGTTTTTCGGTGAGTTTTATAAAATAAATAGATTCTGGTAATGCGCTTGTATTAGCAGTAGTTGCAAGATGACTTGGCAACTCTACAGTGTGAAACAAATAAATTTCACTATCATGTTTTTCTGCCATTTGAACGGCAACTTTTAGTGCATTTTCTGCTTGGGGCGAGAAGTCGGTGGGTACTAAAATTCGTTTCATAGACATGGTTTTTTGGAAGGTGTTTTTTCGTACCATTAAAATACAAAAATAAATTGGTAGCTGCTCATTTTTATAATATTAAAATTTGTATTATATTTGCAGCGAATTAGATAAGCAACTAGCTGAGGGGACAAAAAAGTCCCCTCTTTTTATAGCTTAAATTTATGCGTGAAGAGGTATTACAATTATTGGAAAGAGCTCTTGAAGACAACAAATCGTTGTTTTTAATTGACTTTACTATTACTGAAACTAATCAGATTAGGATAACCATAGATGGTGACAATGGTGTTACCGTTGAAGATTGTATTGCTGTAAGTCGCGCTATTGAGCATAATCTAGATAGGGATGAAACTGATTTTTCTTTAGAGGTTATGTCTGCTGGGGTTTCACAGCCTTTACAGACGCCTCGCCAATACAAAAAAAATATTGGAAGAAAGTTACAGGTTAAAACCGAATCTGGAGAATCCATTGAAGGAGAGTTAACAGAAGCTACAGAGCAGGAGGTTACTTTAAAATGGAAAACCCGCGAACCCAAACCAGTTGGCAAGGGGAAGCACACTGTTAAAAAAGAAGCAGTTGTGCCCTATAACGATATTGTTGAAGCAAAAGTGATGATAACATTTAATTAGAATGACATGGAAAATTTAGCGTTAATCGATTCTTTTTCGGAATTTAAAGACGATAAGCTTATAGATAGGGTAACGCTTATGGCGATACTGGAAGACGTTTTTAGAAACGCTTTGAAGAAAAAATACGGAAGTGATGATAATTTTGATATAATTATAAATCCTGATAAAGGTGATTTAGAAATTTGGCGTAACCGAATTGTGGTTGCAGATGGCGAAGTTGAAGATAGTAATGAAGAAATATCACTTTCTGAAGCACAAAAAATTGAACCCGATTTTGAAATTGGGGAAGATGTTTCAGAAGAAGTAAAATTAATAGATTTAGGACGCCGCTCTATTTTAGCGCTACGTCAAAATTTAATTTCAAAAATACACGAACACGATAATACAAACATTTACAAGCAGTTTAAAGAGCTAGAAGGTGATATTTACACCGCTGAGGTACATCACATTCGTCACCGTGCTGTAATTTTGCTTGATGATGAAGGTAACGAAATCATTATGCCGAAAGACAGGCAAATTCCTTCAGATTTTTTCAGAAAAGGAGACAATGTCCGAGGAATTATTGAAAGTGTTGAGCTTAAAGGAAACAAGCCGGTTATTATCATGTCACGTGCAAGCCCTATATTCCTTGAAAAATTATTTGAACAAGAAATCCCTGAAGTGTTTGATGGGTTAATAAATGTTCAAAAAGTTGTAAGAATACCAGGTGAAAAAGCAAAAGTTGCTGTAGATTCGTACGATGATCGTATCGACCCTGTAGGAGCTTGTGTAGGGATGAAAGGATCTCGTATTCATGGCATAGTTCGTGAATTGGGTAACGAAAATATTGATGTAATAAATTACACCAATAACCTTAATTTGTTTATCACAAGAGCATTGAGTCCTGCAAAAGTGACCTCAATCAAGATAGATGAAGAAACCAAACGCGCAGAAGTTTTATTGCGCCCAGAAGAAGTTTCAAAAGCTATTGGTCGTGGCGGTCACAACATCAGGTTGGCCGGGCAACTAACTGGTTACGAAATTGATGTGTTGCGTGAAGGCGCAGAAGAAGATGTAGAATTACGTGAATTTTCCGATGAAATCGAAGATTGGATTATTAAAGAATTTCAAAAAATTGGTTTGGATACAGCCAAGAGTGTTCTTGAGTATGATATGGCCGATTTAATTAAGAGAACCGATCTTGAAGAGGAAACTGTTAAGCACGTTATTAACATTTTAAAAGAAGAATTTGAAGAGTAGTTGTAACTTTACCTACTTTTACACATATTTATAAGACAAAAAGGAGAAAGCATTTATATGGCTGAAGTAAAATCGAAAAGGCTAAACAAAGTATTACGCGAATTCAACATCTCGCTGGATCGTGCCGTGGAATTTTTAAGTTCTAAAGGTTACGAGGTGGACGCACGTCCAACCACGAAAATTTCAGATGAAGAATACGGAGTGCTTTTTGACGAGTTCGAAACCGACAAGAGTAAGAAGATGGAGTCTAAGGAAGTTGGTGAAGAAAAACGTAAAGAGAAAGAAGAACTTCGTTTGGAACGAGAACGTGAGCTAGAAGAAAAGCAAAAGAAAGAAGCTCAAAAGGTTGTAAAAGCTGAAGCTAAACTCAATGGTCCTAAACAAGTAGGGAAAATTGACTTAGATGCTGATAAGAAAAAAGTAAAAGAGAAGCCAGAATCTGAACCTGCCAAGAAAGCTGAAGAAAAAGCTGAAAAGAAAGTAGAAGAAAAGCCGGCGGAAAAAGCTGAAGAGGTAAAACCTGAAACTAAGGAAGGTACTTCAAAAAAGGAAGCTACTAAAAAAGAGGCTCCTAAAAAAGAAGCTACTAAAAAGGAAGAGCCAAAAGCTAAAGAAGAAAAGCCTGAAGCTCAAAAACCTAAAGAGGAGCCTAAAAAAGAGGAACCTAAAGCTGAAAAAATAGAGAAAGAAGAAGAAAAGGAGAAAGAGTCCAACTCAGTTCAGACTAATTATAAAAAATTAGACGGTCCTAACTTTACAGGTGAAAAAATAGACCTTTCTAAGTTTAAGAAACCTGAAAAGAAAAAGAAAGAGAAGAAAGAAGACGACAAAAAAGGTAAAAGAAGCCGTAGACGTCGTATTAGTAAAAAAGCTCCTAATAAAGGAAACTTTAAAGATAATAGAGCCCGCGGAAAAGGAAGATCGAACGCTCCAAAAGAAGAGCCTACCGAAGAAGAAATCCAAAAACAAGTACGGGAAACTCTTGAAAAACTTCAAGGGAAATCCTCAAAAGGAAAAGGAGCTAAGTATCGTAGAGATAAAAGAGATACCCACCGTCAAAAAACGGAAGACGATCTAGCACAACAAGAAGCAGATAGCAAATTGCTTAAAGTTACCGAGTTTGTAACTGTAAGTGAAGTTGCTACGATGATGAATGTTCCAGTAACCAAGATTATATCGACTTGTATGTCTCTTGGTATGATGGTAACGATGAACCAACGTTTAGATGCAGAAACTCTTACCATTGTTGCAGAAGAGTTTGACTATGAAGTAGAGTTTGTAACGGCCGATATTGAAGAAAGTGTTCAAGAAGAAGTTGATGCTCCGGAAGATTTAGAGCCACGTGCTCCTATCGTTACTGTAATGGGTCACGTTGATCACGGTAAAACATCTTTATTGGATTACGTACGTAAAGAGAATGTAATTGCAGGAGAGTCTGGTGGTATTACACAGCACATTGGTGCGTATGCCGTACAATTAGAAGATGGTCAGAAAATATCATTCCTTGATACACCAGGACACGAAGCGTTTACCGCGATGCGTGCTAGGGGTGCTCAAGTTACCGACCTTGCAATTATTGTAATTGCGGCAGATGACGATATTATGCCACAAACCAAAGAGGCAATCAGTCACGCGCAAGCAGCGGGAGTGCCTATTATTTTCGCAATAAATAAAATTGATAGACCTGTTGCAAACGCAGAAAAAATTAAAGAAGGTTTAGCTGGTATGAATCTCTTAGTCGAAGACTGGGGTGGAAAAATCCAATCGCAGGATATTTCAGCAAAAACAGGTCAGGGTGTTCCTGAGTTATTGGAAAAAGTATTGCTAGAAGCGGAATTATTAGAGCTACAAGCAAACCCAAATAAAAGAGCAAACGGTACCGTTGTTGAAGCTTACTTGGATAAAGGTCGTGGTTATATTTCTACAATCTTAGTACAAGGCGGGACGTTAAAAATTGGTGATTATGTATTAGCCGGTCAGCATAGCGGTAAAATTAAAGCGATGCAAGATGAACGGGGTAATAATATAAAAGAAGCAGGACCTTCAACGCCAGTCTCTATTTTAGGATTGGACGGAGCGCCACAAGCAGGTGATAAGTTTAATGTATTTGAAGACGAGCGTGAAGCAAAAGATATTGCAAATAAACGTACTCAATTACAACGTGAGCAGTCAGTAAGAACGCAGCGTCACATTACACTTGATGAAATTGGTAGAAGAATTGCTTTAGGCGACTTTAAAGAGCTTAATATTATCCTTAAGGGTGATGTGGATGGTTCGGTTGAAGCCTTGACAGATTCTTTCCAAAAACTTTCTACAGAAGAAATACAAGTTAATATCATCCATAAAGGGGTTGGTGCCATTACCGAAAGTGATGTGTTGTTAGCTTCAGCTTCAGATGCCATTATAATAGGATTTAATGTGCGCCCAATGGGTAATGCACGTCAGATAGCTGATAAGGAAGAAATCGATATCAGAATGTATTCTATTATCTACGCTGCCATCAACGATCTTAAAGATGCAATGGAAGGTATGCTTTCTCCTGAAATTAAGGAAGAGGTTACGGGTAATGCTGAGATAAGAGAAACCTTCAAAATATCTAAAATCGGAACAATTGCCGGTTGTATGGTGACGAGCGGTAAAATATACCGTAACTCTGGTATTCGTTTAATACGGGAAGGTGTGGTTGTCTATACAGGAGAGTTAGCTTCTTTAAAACGATTTAAAGACGATGTGAAAGAAGTTGCTAAAGGATACGATTGTGGTATTCAAGTTAAAAACTACAACGATATAAAAGAAGGCGATGTAATTGAAGCATTCCAAGAAGTTGCGGTTAAAAAGAAACTTAAATAGTTTTAGTAGACTTCAAGTTTATATATAAAAAAACGACCTCAATTTGAGGTCGTTTTTTAGTTTCAGTAAACCTATAACAGCGAAATTACAAGCTTTCGTTTACTAGCTTCATTAATAGTTGTTAGTTAACTAAGTAAGTGGTTACTTCAGTTTAACCTATGGTTTTGAATCTATAAATAAGTGACTTAATTAATTGAATTCTGAAGCTGAATTAGCTTCTGTTCTGTGGTTTTAAAATAAAAGCGGAAGGAAACCCTTTTTGAATTTCAATCAATGCTCTATCGGCGTCTAAACGATCGCTAAAACTACCAACCCAAACTTTGTAGTTAGGTGTTTCGTATTCAATAGAGGCAGGCCAGGTTCCGTAAAGACCACGATATTTTTTTATAAAAGTGTTGGCTTTTGTAAGTTCACCATAATACAACTGTATGGTATAGCCGTTAGATAGCTTGTTGTCTTTTTCCAAGCTTTTTTTCATTTCCAACAGTTTCGTGATTTTTTGGTCTTGATCAATGGTCACCTTTCCTTGTTGTGCTTGGGATGTATTTGAAAAAAAACTGAATAAAATACTGGCAATAACTAATTTATAAATATAAGCTGTTTTCATGATTTAATTTATATGGTGCAAATGTACTTGATAATAACTATAAAACCGACTCCAATATTATTTAGAACTAGTATAAATTAGTTATTAACACTTTGTTTGGATTTCTAAAATCGACTTTATAATGTATTTTTGTGCCGTTATTTGAGGTACGTTAAAACACTAATTTTAGTAACTAATTACGTACCAAACTTATGGACAATAATTAACTGTCAGTATGAAAAAGGTGAATTACCGAAATCTATCCTCCTGTTTGTCATTTCTTTTGTTGGCTCTATTGCTAACAGTTTCCACTACCGTTTCAGCGCAAGATGAATCTGCTGCTGATACAACCGCAGCTGCATCTAGTGAAGCTGCTTCGGCTGAAGGGTCTGGTGGTGATGTGGCAGCCGGGGAAAATTTGTTTAAGGCTAACTGTGCCGCTTGTCATAAATTAGATCGTAAAGCGACGGGACCTGCTCTTCGTGGCGTGGCTGATAAATATGATCGTGATTGGTTGTACGAATGGATAAAAGATAGTCAGGCAATGATTAAGTCTGGAGATCCTCAGGCTGTTAAGCTTTTTGAAGAACATAATAACTCTGTTATGACTGCCTTTCCGCAGTTGAGTAATGGTGATATTGATAATATATTAGCGTATACTAGCGCCCCAAAACCTGAGCCAACTGTTGCTCAAACACCAACAAATGGTGGTGGCGAAGGAGGAAGTGGTGTCTCAAACAATATTGTGTTAGGTGCTCTTGCTTTAGTGTTCTTGTTGCTAGTTGTAATGTTGTTCTTGGTAACAAACACACTTAAAAAGATTGCTGCGGCAAATGGCGTTGTCTACCCAGAAAAAGAAGCTCGCACCCCAATATGGAAAGCTTTTGTTCAAAATCAATTTTTGGTGTTAGTAACATCTGTTTTCTTATTGTTGACAGCAGGGTACTTTATGTATGGGTTTATGATGCAAGTGGGTGTAGATCAAGGATATGCTCCTGTTCAGCCTATTCATTTTTCTCATAAAATTCACGCAGGTGATAATCAAGTAGATTGTAACTTCTGTCACTCTTCAGCAAGAAAAAGTAAAACATCAGGTATTCCTTCGTTAAATGTTTGTATGAACTGTCATAAAAACATTGCTGAAGTAGCTCCCGAAACTGCTACTGAAGAATACTCAAAAGAATTCTATGACGCTGAAATTCAAAAATTATACGATGCAGTAGGTTGGAATGTGGATGAACAAGCTTACACGGGTGAAGAAAAGCCGGTTAAATGGGTTCGTATTCATAATTTACCGGACTTCGCATACTTTAACCATTCACAGCACGTAACCGTGGCTGGAATAGCGTGTCAAGAATGTCACGGTCCTGTAGAGGAATTTGAAATAATGGAACAACATTCTCCATTAACAATGGGGTGGTGTATTAACTGTCACCGTGATACTAACGTACGTATGGAGGGTAATGAGTATTATGAAAAAATTCATGAGCAACTTGCTAAGAAATACGGCGTTGAAAAAGTGACTGCTGCACAAATGGGTGGCCTTGAATGTGGTAAATGTCACTACTAAACTTAAAATGATTAAAGAAATCGTGCTTTCAAATAGTATTTTGAATAAACGATTATTAAATTAAATAAAAATAAATGGCATCAAACAAGAAATACTGGAAAAGTGTTGAAGAGCTTAATGAAAATAGCTCTGTTGTTAAGACGTTGCAAGAAAATGAATTTGTAGAAGAAATTCCAACAGATGAATTTTTAGGTAATAAAGAAACGCTTGAAGCTTCTTCAACTACACGTCGTGATTTCTTAAAGTACGTTGGTTTCACTACAGCAGCTGCTTCGCTTGCAGCCTGTGAGGGGCCAGTGGTAAAATCAATTCCTTATGTAGTTGCACCAGATGAAATAGTTCCTGGAGTAGCAAATTTCTATGCTACTACAATTGCAGACGGTTTCGATTTTGCTAATGTATTAGTAAAAACAAGAGAGGGTCGTCCTATTAAAATAGAGCGAAATAATCTTTCAAAATACGGTGATGGCGTAAATGCTCGAGTGCATGCTTCTGTTTTGTCTCTGTATGACAACAATCGTTTACAGGCTCCTCTAGTTAATGGGAGCGAAGTGTCTTGGAGTGATTTTGACACTTCTTTAGCTCAAAAGATGAATGAAATGGGTGGTAAAGATGTTGTGTTGCTTACACAAACCTTTGCTAGTCCGTCAACTTCAAAGCTTATTAAAGAATTTACTGCAAAATATTCTAATGTACGCCACGTAGTGTATGATACGGTGTCTTCTTCTGAAGCACTTGATGCTTTTCAAAATAAATATGGTACTAGAGCTTTAGCAGATTATGATTTCTCTAAAGCTGAAGTAATTGTTTCCGTTGGTGCAGATTTCATAGGAGATTGGCAAGGTGGAGGCTATGAGGGTAGTTATGCTAAAGGGCGTGTACCTAAGAACGGAAAAATGTCTCGTCACGTCCAATTTGAGTCTAATATGAGTCTTTCTGGTGCAAACGCAGATAAGCGTGTGCCAGTTACTCCTTCTCAACAGCTTCAAATTCTAAAAGCCTTAACAGGTGGAAGTGCTTCTGGTTTACCGGAAAATATAGCTGATGCTGTTTCTAAAGCAAAAGCACAATTAAATAAAGCAGGTAGCAAAGGTGTTCTAGTAACAGGATTGCCTAATGTTGCTGCTCAGAAAATGGTATTAGACTTTAACGAATCTAAGGGTAGTGTGGTAATGGATACTGCAAAGCCAAAAATGACTCGTAAAGGAAATACTGCTGAAGTAATGCGCGTATTAGACGGCGTTGTTTCAGGAAGTGTAAAAGGGTTAATTACAGTAGGAGTAGATCCTGTGTATTCATTCCCAAATAATAAAGCATTTAAAGAAGCATATCAAAAACTAGATATGAGTCTTGCGTTTTCTATGAAAGAAGATGCTACAGCTTCTTTAGCACAAATGGTCGCTGCAACTCCACATTATTTAGAATCTTGGGGAGATGTACAGATGAAAAAAGGAAGTTTCAGCTTAATGCAACCAACTATTCGTCCGTTGTTTAACACTAGACAATTTCAAGATTGCTTGTTGAAATGGACCGGAAATACTAAAAATTATTACGATTATATAAAAGAAACTTGGACTTCTTCTGTGTTAGCTGGTGGTTCTTGGAATCAAGCGCTTCATGATGGTTTTGTTGAAAGCAGTGTTGAAGTTTCTATGGAAGATGCAACTGCAGATGAAGCTAATATGACTTTAGAAAGCAGTACCAATAATGGTGCATTAGCTGCTTCAGCTCAAAACGGAGGCGGATATGAGTTGACATTGTATAGCAAAACTGCTTTAGGCGATGGTCAGCAAGCCAACAACCCGTGGCTGCAAGAAATGCCAGATCCTATTACTCGTACATCTTGGGATAACTATTTAACTATTTCGGCAGCAGATGCTAAAGAATTAGGTGTTGAGAATGAAAATGTAGCAAACGGAGCATTAAACGGCGGGTACGTTAATGTGAAGATGGATGGTGTTGTTGTAAATAAAGTTCCTGTTCTTGTTCAGCCTGGACAGGCTAAAGGATCTGTTGGTTTAGCCTTCGGATACGGAAAAACTGCTGCTATTCAAGAAGAAATGCAAACAGGTGTAAATGCCTTTCCTTTATATAAAGATTTCTCTTCAGTACAAAACGTTACGTTAGAGAAAGTAGGAGGTGTTCACGAATTTGCTTGTGTTCAATTGCATAATACTATGATGGGTCGCGATATTATTCGTGAAACGACTCTTGAAATATTCAATACGAAAAATGTTGAAGAATGGAACGCAGTTCCTAAAGTATCTAAAGATCATCAAGAAATTCCGGTGACATCACCAGATGCAGATCTTTGGGAAAGCTTTGATCGTTCAGTAGGTCATCATTTCAATCTTTCTATAGATTTAAATGCCTGTACAGGTTGTGGGGCTTGTGTTATAGCATGTCACGCTGAAAACAACGTTCCTGTTGTAGGTAAATCTGAAGTTAGAAGAAGTCGCGATATGCACTGGTTGCGTATTGACAGATACTATTCAGCAGAAGAATCATTAGAAGTTGATCAAGATAAAAAAGAAGGATTCTCTGGTTTATTTGGAGATAATGGTTCATTAGGTGGTTTTGGAGAGTTAGAAGATCCATCTGCAAATCCACAAGTGGCTTTTCAGCCAGTAATGTGTCAACACTGTAATCACGCTCCGTGTGAAACAGTTTGTCCAGTGGCTGCAACTTCTCACGGAAGACAAGGTCAAAACCATATGGCATACAACCGTTGTGTAGGTACAAGATATTGTGCAAACAACTGTCCTTATAAAGTACGTCGTTTCAACTGGTTCTTGTATAATGAAAATGATGAGTTTGATTACCACATGAACAATGATCTTGGTCGTATGGTGTTAAACCCAGATGTAGTAGTACGTTCAAGAGGGGTGATGGAAAAATGTTCTATGTGTATTCAGAAAACACAAAAAACAATCCTTGATGCGAAACGTGATGGACGTCCTGTTAAAGACGTTGAATTCCAAACAGCTTGTTCTGCAGCTTGTGGAACTGGTGCAATGGTATTTGGAGACATTAACGATCACGACAGTGAGGTATATAAAGAGAAAAAAGATAAAAGAATGTATCACTTATTAGAATATGTAGGAACCGAACCAAATGTGTTCTACAAGACTAAAATAAGAAATACAGAAGAAGTTTAAACTAACTAAGTAACAGTAGTAAAGATATGGCGTCGCATTACGAAGCACCTATTAGAAGACCCTTAATTGTAGGAGATAAAAACTACCACGATGTAACTGTGGATGTTGCTGCTCCTGTGGAAGGAAAAGCCAATAAATCGTGGTGGATTGTTTTTACAATTTCCCTAATAGCATTTTTATGGGGGCTAGGTTGTATAATATATACAGTATCCACCGGTATTGGTGTATGGGGATTGAATAAAACAGTAGGCTGGGCCTGGGATATTACCAACTTTGTTTGGTGGGTAGGTATCGGTCACGCAGGAACACTGATTTCTGCAGTACTTTTATTGTTTCGCCAAAAATGGAGGATGGCAATTAACCGTTCGGCAGAGGCTATGACAATTTTCTCTGTAATACAAGCGGGATTATTTCCTATTATCCACATGGGTCGTCCATGGTTAGGGTATTGGGTGTTACCTATTCCAAACCAGTTTGGTTCGTTATGGGTAAACTTTAATTCGCCATTACTTTGGGATGTATTTGCAATTTCAACCTACCTATCAGTATCGTTAGTTTTCTGGTGGACAGGTTTACTTCCAGATTTTGCAATGATTCGCGATAGAGCAATTACACCTTTTACAAAAAGAATTTATAGCATCCTATCATTTGGATGGAGTGGTCGTGCAAAAGACTGGCAACGTTTTGAAGAAGTTTCATTAGTATTAGCCGGATTGGCAACACCACTTGTACTTTCGGTACACACCATTGTATCTTTTGACTTTGCTACATCGGTAATACCAGGGTGGCACACTACCATTTTCCCTCCTTATTTTGTGGCGGGAGCAATTTTCTCAGGATTTGCAATGGTAAATACGCTTCTTATCATTATGCGTAAAGTATCTAATCTTGAAAATTATATTACCATTCAGCATATCGAATTGATGAACATTGTAATTATGATTACAGGTTCTATTGTTGGGGTGGCCTATATTACTGAGCTATTTATCGCTTGGTATTCAGGTGTAGAGTACGAACAGTACGCTTTCCTTAACCGTGCAACCGGTCCTTACTGGTGGGCATATTGGGCTATGATGACGTGTAACGTGTTCTCTCCACAGTTCATGTGGTTTAAAAAATTGCGTACAAGTATTATGTTCTCCTTCTTTATTTCGATTGTAGTAAACATAGGTATGTGGTTTGAGCGTTTCGTTATTATTGTAACATCTCTTCACAGAGATTACCTACCATCATCTTGGACAATGTTTCAACCAACGTTTGTTGATATAGGTATCTTCATTGGGACAATAGGATTCTTCTTTGTATTATTCTTATTATATGCAAGAACATTCCCTGTAATTGCTCAAGCAGAGGTGAAATCTATCTTGAAGTCTTCAGGTGAAAAGTATAAAAAACTAAGAGCTGAACACGGCGATGATGTAAAACATTACGACGCTGCCGTAGCACCTGCTGCTAATAATGAATTTCTAAAAAGCACGGAAGAAACAGGAACGGATACCGTACATGCTGGTGAAGTTGCTGAAAATGATGTAGAACGTGAAAAAATAGAGGATCTTTTAGATGGAATTGGACGTTTTGACCCTGAAACCGAAACCCAAGACGATCTTAAAAAGATAAGTGGAGTTGGTCCTATAATGGAACAGAAATTACACCAAATAGGTATCTATACATTTGATCAGGTAAGTAAAATGACCGACAGAGAGTATGACCTTCTTGATACTATTATAGACGAATTCCCTGGAAGAGCAAAACGTGATGACTGGGCAGGCCAGGCAACAAAACTTAAAAACAATTAGTAAGATGGCATCGAAAACAATTCACGCTATTTACAACGATGACGACCTGTTAATGCAAGCTGTTAAGCAGGTACGTGCAGAGCATTATCATATTGAAGAGGTGTATACTCCTTTTCCGGTTCACGGGCTAGATAAAGTAATGGGCTTAGCTCCTACAAGAATTGCCATAACATCATTTATGTATGGATTAGTAGGACTTACAGTAGCAGTTTTAATGATGAACTTCATTATGATTGAAGATTGGCCACAAGATATTGGTGGTAAACCAAGTTTCAGTTATATAGAAAACATGCCAGCCTTTGTACCTATTATGTTTGAACTAACTGTTTTCTTTGCAGCTCACTTAATGGTAATTACTTTTTATATGAGAAGTAAATTATGGCCATTCAAAAAAGCTGAAAATCCTGATGTTCGAACTACCGATGACCATTTTTTAATGGCTATAGATGCAGGATCACACGATGTAAAGAAACTTACCAAGTTTTTATATGATACGGGAGCCATGGAGATTAGTTTAATTGAAAATGAAGAAGACCACTAATATGAAAAAAAGTTTAAACATAACCATAGCGCTTGTAGCTGCATTCAGTTTGGTTTCTTGCTTTAATGATAAAAAACCTAATTATCAGTTTATGCCTAATATGTATGAACCTGTTGGATATGAAACCTACGGTGAGTATGATGTTTTTGAAAACGAACAAGAGGCAAAACTTCCTGCCGAAGGCTCTATCCCTAGAGGATGGACACCTTACGAGTATGACAATACAACAGAAGGATTAAATTTAGCCAAAGCAGAGTTAAAAAATCCTTTAGAAATTACAGAAGATAATATTTCAGAAGGAGAAGCACTCTATACTATTTATTGTGCAGTATGCCACGGTGATAAAGGAGATGGACAAGGTATATTAGCGGAAAGAGAAAAATTTCTGGGTATTCCTAGCTATGCAGATCCGGGAAGAGAAATTACTATGGGAGGTATTTATCACGTAGAAATGTACGGATTAAATGCTATGGGGTCTTATGCATCACAAACTAATGAAAAAGAGCGTTGGCAAATTGCAATGCACGTAATGGATTTAAAAGCAGCCTTAAATGGGGAGCCTTCATTATTAGAAACAGTAGGTGTTAAAGCTGCAGATTCAAGTAATACCGAAACGTCTCAAGTGGAACAAAATGAAACTGATACCGAAGGTGAAGATGTTTCAGAAGCATCAGAAAACGAAACTAACTAAAGAATAAAGAGAATAGTTAAAGATATGTACACGCTACCAAGTAAATTAAAACTGTTTGCAATTATTTTTATGGTCGTTGGAGCCATAGGAATAGTATCAGGTTTCCTTACTGCTCCCTCAACCACAGCCGAGGTTAAAGAAATGATGGCTAGTCATGGGGATGGACATGGGTCAGACCATTCAGCAGCCGAAGAATCACACAGTACAAATGAAAATTATAATGCAGAAGAAAACCTTGGCGACGAACACGCTCAAGCTGCTAACGAACACGGTGAAAATGCACACGATAGTGAAGAAGCACATTTAGAGCATACCTTGCATCAAATGCAAAATAGACCTTGGTCAGCATTATATATTGCTTGTTTATTCTTTTTATTTATTGCATTAGGAACTTTGGCTTTTTATGGTATACAATATGCCGCACAAGCTGGTTGGTCCCCTGTTTTATTTAGAGTAATGGAAGGAATTACGGCTTATTTGCCAGTAGCTTCGGTAATACTATTTGTATTGTTATTACTTTCTGCTTTCCACGTGAATCATATTTTCCATTGGATGGATCCAGAATTAGTTGATCCTAATAGTCCACATTACGATAAGTTAATTGCTGGAAAAAGCGGATGGTTAAATGTTCCTTTCTTTTTAATTAGAGCAGCTATTTTCTTAGCTGGATGGAACCTATATAGATACTTCTCAAGAAGAAACTCTATTAAACAAGATGCTGCTGATGATAACAGTTGGTTCAAAAAGAACTTTAAAATGTCAGCTGGATTTTTAGTGTTTTTTATAGTAACTGAGTCTATGATGTCTTGGGACTGGATTATGAGTTTTGATCCGCACTGGTTTAGTACTTTATTTGGATGGTATGTTTTTGCAGGAATGATGGTTTCGGCTATTACAGTAATAGCAATGGTATCTATCATTTTAAAGAAACAAGGATATTTAGAATTTGTAAATGATAGCCATATTCACGATTTAGCAAAGTATATGTTTGGCTTTAGTATTTTCTGGACCTACCTTTGGTTCTCACAGTTTATGCTAATATGGTATGCAAACATTCCTGAAGAAGTAACCTATTTTGTAACACGTATAGAAGATTATAAATTACCATTCTTCGGGATGTTAGTAACAAATTTTGTATTCCCTGTATTGTTATTAATGAATAGTGATTACAAACGTGTAAACTGGTTTGTAATCTTAACAGGGGTAGTAATTTTAGCAGGACAATACATAAACCTATTTGTTATGGTTATGCCTGGTACCGTAGGAACCTCTTGGTTTATTGGCTTACCAGAAATAGGTTCCATATTGTTTTTCTTTGGCTTATTTGTATTTGTTGTGTTCACAGCATTAACAAAAGCGCCTCTACTTGCTAAACGAAATCCGTTTATGAAGGAAAGTAAACATTATCATTATTAATTAATTGAATAGAGACAGATAACGATGACCGCATTTTTAGTTGTATTAGTAATTATTCTTTTTGGAGTTGCCGTTTGGCAAATGACCAAGGTTTTTGAAATGTCTAAAACCAAACAGACAGATACTGGCGATATAGCATCAGACAAAGACAATAAAGTAAACGGATACCTAATGGTGATGTTCTTGGTCTTTTTGTATGTGCTAGCTATTGTTTGCTTTTGGAAATGGGGAGATGTACTCCTTCCTGAAGCTGGTTCAGAACATGGATCACAGATAGATAATTTAATGTTAATATCCATGATTCTTATTTTCTTTGTGGGTATAGTAACACACTGGCTTTTACTTTCTTTTGCATTTAAGTACAGAGGCGAAAAAGGTAAAAAAGCTGTATTCTATGCAGATAATGATAAATTGGAGTTTATATGGACTATAATCCCGGTAATTGTATTAGCAGGGCTTATTATCTATGGTCTTTTCACTTGGACAGATATTATGAATGTAAGTGAAGAGGATGATCCATTAGTTGTTGAGTTATATGCTTATCAGTTTGATTGGCGTGCTAGATACTCAGGTGATGATAATACCTTAGGAGAAGCCAATGTACGGTTAATTGAAGGGGTTAATCAACTGGGTGTTGACGCTTC
Source organism: uncultured Marixanthomonas sp. (assembly GCF_963974425.1). Lineage (NCBI taxonomy): Bacteria > Pseudomonadati > Bacteroidota > Flavobacteriia > Flavobacteriales > Flavobacteriaceae > Marixanthomonas > uncultured Marixanthomonas sp. The sequence goes on along the minus strand of NZ_CAXBCK010000001.1, from coordinate 31,524 downwards.
AGATCCTAATGCTCAAGATGATATTGTAGTAAATGAATTACACTTGCCAGTAGGTAGAAAAGTGTTGTTTAAAATGCGTTCTCAAGATGTATTACACTCAGCCTATATGCCACACTTTAGAGCTCAAATGAACGTAGTTCCTGGTATGGTTACCCAATTTGCATTTACCCCGACGATCACTACTGAAGAAATGAGACAAAATGATGATGTAGTAGAAAAAGTAAGGCATATTAATGAAATACGAAGGGAAAATAGTAAAGAATTAGCAGCAAAAGGGGAGCAACCTTTAGAGTCTTACGAGTTTGATTATTTATTGCTTTGTAATAAAATATGTGGAATTAGCCATTATAACATGCAAATGAAAATAGTGGTAGAATCACAAGAAGATTATGAAGCTTGGTTGGCAGAACAGCCAAAACTTGACGAGACATTTGCACAATTGAAAGAGAACAGATAAGAAATTAGTTTACAAGAGATATGTCAGCACACACAGAAGATTTAGCAGTAGATCACCACGATGATCACGGGCATCATCACAAACAGACCTTTATATCTAAATATATATTTAGTACAGATCATAAAATGATATCCCGGCAATACCTTATCACCGGTATTTTCATGGGGATAATAGGGATATTAATGTCCGTTCTTTTCAGAATGCAGATAGCATGGCCTGAAGAACCATTTACAATTTTTGAAATTTTCTTAGGAAAATGGGCCGAAGGCGGCGTAATGGACCCAAGTGTTTATTTAGCATTGGTAACGATACATGGTACTATAATGGTATTCTTTGTGTTGACAGCAGGGCTAAGTGGTACCTTTAGTAACTTGTTGATTCCGTTGCAAATTGGGGCTCGAGATATGGCCTCAGGCTTTTTAAATATGGTGTCATACTGGCTTTTCTTTATATCCAGTGTGATTATGGTACTTTCCTTATTTGTTGAAGCAGGACCTGCATCAGCTGGATGGACTGTTTATCCCCCTTTAAGTGCTTTGCCACAAGCAATACCAGGATCTGGTACAGGAATGACGTTATGGTTAGTATCATTAGCTATATTTATTGCATCCTCTTTATTAGGATCGCTTAACTATATTGTAACAACATTAAACTTACGTACCAAAGGGATGTCCATGACAAGACTTCCACTTACTATTTGGGCGTTTTTTGTAACAGCTATTATTGGTGTGGTATCGTTTCCTGTATTGTTATCAGCAGCGCTGATGTTAATTATGGATAGAAGTTTCGGTACATCATTCTTCCTTTCTGATATATATATTGCAGGAGAAGTGTTACATAACCAAGGAGGTTCACCTGTATTATTTGAGCATTTATTTTGGTTCTTAGGTCACCCTGAAGTATATATTGTAATTCTACCAGCAATGGGTATTGTTTCAGAAGTTATGGCTACCAACTCACGTAAACCAATTTTTGGATATAGAGCAATGATTGCCTCTATACTTGCAATTGCCTTTTTATCTACTATTGTTTGGGGTCACCATATGTTTGTATCAGGTATGAATCCATTTTTAGGTTCTGTGTTTACCTTTACAACATTGTTAATCGCAATTCCTTCAGCAGTAAAAGCATTTAACTGGATTACAACAATTTGGAAGGGCAACCTGCAAATGAACCCCGCTATGTTATTCTCTATTGCATTTGTTTCTACCTTTATTACAGGTGGGTTAACAGGAATTATTCTTGGTGATAGTGCCTTAGATATTAATGTACACGATACATATTTTGTAATTGCACACTTCCACTTGGTAATGGGTATTTCAGCTGTATATGGTTTATTAGCTGGAGTATATCATTGGTTCCCAAAACTGTTTGAAGGGCGATTGATGAATAAAAACTTGGGGTATGTCCATTTCTGGATAACCGCAATAGGAGCATATGGAATTTTCTTCCCAATGCATTTTGTGGGAATGGCAGGTTTACCAAGAAGATATTATACAAATACTAACTTTCCATATTTTGATGACTTAGCTGATATAAACGTGGTGATAACCATCTTTGCTATCATTACGGCAGCGGTTCAAGTGGTGTTTTTATATAACTTCTTCCATTCAATTTTCTACGGAAAAGTAGGGCCAAAAAACCCTTGGAAATCCACTACTTTAGAATGGACAGCTGAAATCAAACATATTCACGGAAACTGGGATGGGCCAATACCACACGTATATCGTTGGCCTTATGATTACAGTAAGCTGAATAAAGATGAAACCGGCTATGTAATACCAGGACAGGATTTTATTCCACAGAACATTCCTTTAAAGGAAAACGAGGATGAATTAAACCACTAAATCAATTAAGTTATATATAAAAAAGCCTTTCTGAAAAGAAAGGCTTTTTTATTAAATAAAATTTACGTGTTATTACGTATTGACTATACTGCTTCCTGTTCGTATCTTTGATTAACGATTAAGGAACAAAGAGTGGGGACTTTGTGACTGTAAAAGCCGTACTATAAAAAAGTACGGCTTTTATATTTTTAAATTGTAAGTAAAAATACCCACAATTGGGTATTGACTGTAGGCCATTTATTCTTCTATATTTGGAGGAGATTTTAATTAGTAAAATGGGGAGTTTACTGATTTTATAAACCGCGCTTACTGAGGAGGAGTGCGGTTTATTTATTTACCACCTCTTGCAGGATAGTCTTCTTTTAATACAAAGTCAATCGATTTTAACAAATCATCAAATCCTGGTCTGGCAAATGGCATGGTCTGTATAGAAGCACTATAGATAGTTGTGTCTTTGTTAATTAAAAATAGTGCTGGCTCAGAAAACACGTCTGGTTCAGCGTCTTTAATTGCGTGACTAATAAACAATCCCCATTCCCTAGCTTTTTCTTCAGACATTCCATAAGCAAGTGGAATGGATTCAATGTCCCATTTTTCAGTGGTAATAGTTGCTCTTTTTTCAGTATCCATACTAACAGCTACTACGTTTACTCCTTTGCTTCTAAAATCTTCAATTTTAGTTTGTAACTCTTCTAAATATTTCTTGCATACAGGACAATGAAGACCTCTGTAAAAAATCATCATTGTAAAATTTTCAGGTTCTTGTTTCTCAATGTCCCAAGTTGTTCCATTAATTAAATCTAATTTCAACGCTGGTGTTTTTTCTTTTGGCTTTTTCATATCTTTTTTTTTGTAAGATAGCTATTGATATTAAGCTTCTGTAATAAGGCATTATTAAATCTTGTTAAATATTTCCAAAGCTTACTTGAATACACTTTGTATATTTGTTTTTATGAACGAAAATCTGGATCCAACCGGCGATAATCTTTCCCCTCAAGAAATTGATCTGGAAAAAAAATTAAGGCCCCTCACCTTTAATGATTTTACTGGGCAAGACCAAGCATTGGAAAACTTGCAGATTTTTGTGCAAGCTGCTAATTTGCGCGAAGAAGCATTAGATCATACGCTATTTCACGGCCCTCCTGGTTTGGGAAAAACCACATTGGCTCATATTTTAGCTAATGAATTGGAAGTAGGTATTAAAGTTACCTCAGGCCCTGTGTTGGATAAGCCTGGAGATCTTGCAGGACTGCTTACAAACCTAGAAGATCGAGACGTGTTGTTTATTGACGAAATCCATAGATTAAGTCCTATTGTTGAAGAGTATCTCTATTCGGCAATGGAAGATTATAAAATTGATATTATGATTGAAACGGGCCCTAACGCTCGTACGGTTCAAATTAATCTCAATCCATTTACGCTAATAGGAGCAACAACCCGTTCGGGTCTTTTAACAGCTCCTATGCGGGCTCGTTTCGGTATTTCCTCAAGGCTTCAATATTACACTACTGAATTGCTTACTTCTATCGTTCAACGAAGTTCAGGAATATTAAACATTCCTATTTCAATGGAAGCAGCGATTGAAATTGCTGGCAGAAGTAGGGGAACACCGCGTATTGCCAACGCTTTATTGCGAAGGGTGCGTGATTTTGCTCAAATAAAAGGGAATGGTAAAATTGATATTGAAATTTCAAAATTCGCCCTAAAAGCATTAAATGTGGATGCTTTTGGTCTGGATGAAATGGACAATAAAATCCTTACCACCTTAATCGATAAATTTAAAGGTGGTCCAGTAGGTATATCTACTATTGCTACGGCTGTTTCAGAAAGTCCCGAAACTATTGAAGAAGTTTATGAACCTTTTTTAATACAGCAAGGGTTTATTATAAGGACACCGCGTGGTCGGGAAGTAACAGAAGCAGCATACAAACACCTAGGGAAAACTAAAAGAGGAACACAAGGAGGCTTGTTTTGAGTTTAAAAGAAAAACAGACACAACTTATAAAAACCGAAGCCAAACGCCTCGGTTTTTTGTCCTGTGGCATTAGCAAAGCTGAATTTTTAGAAGAAGAAGCCCCACGGCTCGAAACATGGCTCAACCAGAATATGCATGGCGAGATGGGGTATATGGAAAACTATTTCGATAAGCGGTTGGATCCAACAAAATTGGTTCCAGATAGTAAAAGTGTAATTTCATTATTGTTGAATTATTATCCTTCTGAAGAACAAAATGAGAACAGTTATAAAATTTCAAAATACGCCTACGGTAGAGATTATCATTTTGTGATTAAAGACAAACTAAAACAACTTTTAAGCCATATTCAAGATGAAATAGGCGATGTTCATGGCCGTGCTTTTGTAGATTCTGCTCCGGTTTTAGACAAAGCTTGGGCAGCTAAAAGCGGTTTGGGGTGGATTGGTAAACACAGCAATTTATTGACAAAGCAAACTGGTTCCTTTTATTTTATAGCCGAATTGATTGTTGATCTCGATCTTGAATACGACACTCCAGTTACAGATCATTGCGGAAGTTGCACAGCCTGTATCGATGCTTGTCCCACCCAAGCTATTGTTGACCCGTATGTAGTGGATGGTAGTAAATGCATTTCCTATTTAACCATAGAGTTGAAAAACGAAATACCTACTGAGTTTTCAAACAAGATGGAAGACTGGATGTTTGGCTGTGATATTTGCCAAGATGTATGTCCTTGGAATCGCTTCAGCAAACCCCATAACGAACCACTTTTTAATCCACATCCTGAGCTATTAGAAAACACTAAAAAGGATTGGGAGGAAATCACTAAAGAGGTTTTTAATGAAATTTTCAGAAAAAGTGCTGTAAAACGTACTAAATATGAGGGGTTAAAAAGAAATATTCAGTATTTAAAAAACTAATATTTCTTATAAAAAACAACCTTTAAAGTTTCATCATTCCACTTACTCGGCTAACTTTGTATGTCATCAATTTAATTTTTGACGATTAAAACTTCAGACTATGAGCAAAGAGAGCAGACGCCGAGAGGCTTTAGTATACCACGCAAAACCAAAACCAGGTAAAATTCAAGTAGTGCCTTCAAAAAAATATGCGACCCAAAGAGATCTTTCTTTGGCGTATTCCCCAGGCGTTGCTGAACCTTGTTTGGAAATAGAAAAAGAAACCAATAACGTTTATAAGTATACCAACAAAGGAAACTTAGTAGCTGTAATATCTAATGGTACAGCTGTGCTAGGGTTAGGCAACATTGGTCCTGAAGCTTCAAAACCCGTAATGGAAGGAAAAGGATTGCTTTTTAAAATATTTGCAGACATAGATGTGTTTGATATTGAGGTAAACACCGAAAATATAGATGAGTTTATTGAAACCGTTAAAAATATTTCCCCAACGTTTGGCGGTATTAACTTAGAAGATATTAAAGCTCCCGAGGCTTTTGAAATTGAACGTAGGTTAAAAGAAGAACTCGATATTCCGGTAATGCATGACGATCAACATGGAACGGCAATTATTTCAGCTGCCGCTTTATTGAATGCATTAGAGTTGGCAGATAAAAAAATAGAAGAAGTTTCTATCGTTATTAGTGGTGCTGGGGCAGCAGCAGTTTCATGTACGAAGCTTTACAAATCATTTGGTGCAAAAGCTGAAAATATTGTAATGCTCGACAGTAAAGGTGTTATCAGAAAAGATCGCGATAACTTATCTAAAGAAAAAGAAGAGTTTGCAACTGCTCGAAAAATTGATACGTTAGAAGAAGCCATGAAAAATGCAGACGTATTTGTAGGATTGTCAATTGCTGATATCGTATCGCCAGATATGCTAAAAAGCATGGCAGACAATCCAATTGTCTTTGCCATGGCCAACCCGAATCCTGAAATAGATTACGATTTGGCGATTAAAACTCGTAAAGATATCATTATGGCGACTGGCCGAAGTGATCATCCTAATCAAGTTAACAATGTACTTGGTTTCCCTTTCATTTTTAGAGGTGCGCTAGATGTTCGTGCTACCAAGATTAACGAAGAAATGAAGATGGCCGCAGTGAAAGCCTTGGCCGAATTAGCGAAAGAGCCGGTTCCAGAACAGGTGAATATAGCTTATGGTGAAACAAGATTAACTTTTGGAAGGGATTATATTATTCCAAAACCTTTCGATCCTCGTTTAATTGCTGCGGTACCTCCAGCTGTTGCCAAAGCAGCTATGGAAAGTGGAGTAGCTACAGAAGATATTGTCAATTGGCAAAAATATGAAGATGAGCTACACGAGCGATTGGGCAGTGACAATAAAATTATACGATTGTTATTGAACAGAGCCCGTACAAATCCGAAACGAATTGTATTTGCTGAAGCAGATCATCTAGATGTTTTAAAAGCTGCTCAAATTGTATACGAAGAAGGTATTGGTATTCCGGTGTTATTGGGAAGAAAAGAGATTATTCTCGAATTGATGGAGCAACTCGAATTCGATATAGAAAATTTAGAGATTATCGATCCAAAATCTGACGAACAAGAAGAAAAACGAAATTATTATGCTGAAAAGCACTGGAAAAACCGAAGAAGGAGCGGTATTACCCTATATGATGCGCAAAAAATAATGCGAGAACGTAATTACTTTGCTGCCATGATGGTAAATGAAGGGGATGCAGATACCATGATTTCAGGATATTCAAGAGCGTATCCTTCAGTAGTTCGGCCAGTTTTAGAAACTATCGGTAGGTTTGATGGGGTAAGTAAAGTAGCCACTACCAATTTAATGTTAACAAAACGAGGACCTTTATTTATTTCAGATACTTCTATAAACATAGACCCTACAGCCAAGGAGTTGGCGAAAATTGCACAGATGACCAACTACACGATGAAAATGTTTGGGTTAACGCCAGTAATTGCGATGGTTTCCTATGCTAATTTTGGTTCGTCAAAAGATCCACACGCCACTAAAGTAAAAGAAGCTGTGGAGTATCTTCATAAAGTAACGCCAGATATGCACGTAGATGGAGAGTTGCAGACAGATTTTGCGTTAAATCCAACGTTGCTTCAAAAAAAATTCCCTTTTTCAAAATTGGCTGGTAAAAAAGTGAATGCTTTAATATTTCCAAACTTAGACTCTGCAAACAGTAATTACAAGCTTTTAAAAGAACTGAATGGAGTAGAATCTATTGGTCCTATTATGCTTGGTATGCGAAAACCTGTACACATCCTTCAATTAGGTGCTAGTGTTGAAGAAATGGTGAACATGGCTGCCGTTTCAGTTGTAGATGCACAACAGAAAGAAAAGCGTGAAAAAGAAGCTTTAAAGCAGCAAAAAGACTAAACTTTTTCCTTCTATATTTTCACATTTTTCAGATGGGCAGATGCAAATAATTATGCTATATTTGGCCTTTAACATTTTTATAACGTATGATAACCCACATTGAGGGAAAATTAGTAGAAAAAAATCCAACTGATATAGTGATTGACTGTAATGGTGTTGGTTATTTTATCAATGTTTCGCTACATACGTTTTCTCAACTTCCTAATTCTGAAAATATAAAAGTTTATACTCACCTACAAGTGCGTGAAGATGCACATACCTTATTTGGGTTTTATGAAAAAGCAGAACGAGAGATTTTTAGGTTGTTGGTGTCGGTTTCTGGGGTAGGTGCTAGCACAGCTCGTACCATGTTATCATCTTTAACACCTGATCAAGTAAAAGATGCTATAGCTACAGAAGATGCAGTAGTTATTCAATCTGTTAAGGGGATAGGCACAAAAACCGCACAAAGGGTGATATTAGATTTAAAAGACAAAGTACTAAAAGTAGAAGGCTTATCGGGTATTTCTTCTAGTTCAAGCAATACGAACAAAAATGAAGCGTTATCTGCTTTGGAGACGCTGGGATTTGCACGTAAACAATCTGAGAAAATTTGCGAAAAAATAATAAAGCAAAACCCACAGGCAACTGCTGAAGAAATTATAAAACAAGCTTTAAAAAATTTATAACAATTGGGCGCAAAAAATTACAATTACATTCATAAGTTTTATAGGTTATTATTAATTATTGGAGCTGTTTTTGCAACTACAACAACTGCTTTTTCACAAGATTCTACCAAGACTGGATATGCTGAAGGACGAATAGACCTACCACCAACAAGTATTGAAGATTTATATACCTACGATCCAGTTACTGATCGGTATATTTACACTAGAACATTAGGAAGTTTTAAAATCTCTTATCCTATTATCCTGACTCCAGAAGAATATCAACAACTTATTTTGGAACAGGATATGAAATCCTATTTTAAGGAAAAAATTGATGCGGCCGATGGAAGAAAAGAGGGCTCAGAGGAAGCACAAAAAAACTTATTGCCAACATTTTATGTAAACTCTAATTTTTTTGAATCTATTTTTGGCGGAAATACAATTGAAGTAATTCCACAGGGTTCGGTAGAAATCGACCTTGGTCTTTTGTATACTAAACAAGACAATCCATCTTTTTCTCCTAGAAACCGAAGCAATTTGTCTTTCGATTTTGACCAGCGTATTAGCCTTAGTTTATTAGGGAAAGTAGGGGAGCGGCTTCAGATTACCGCTAATTATGACACCCAATCAACTTTTGATTTTCAGAATCAAATAAAATTAGAATATACACCTACCGAAGACGATATCATTCAAAAGATTGAAGTAGGTAACGTAAGTATGCCACTTAACAGTTCTTTAATTCAAGGTGCTCAAAGTCTGTTCGGGGTAAAAACCCAATTACAGTTTGGGAAAACAACAATTACAGGAGTGTTTTCTGAACAAAAGTCTGAAACCCGTACCGTAACTGCAGAGGGTGGTGCTACCGTTACAGATTATGAGCTTTTTGCTTCAGAATATGATGAAAATCGTCACTTTTTCTTAGCGCATTACTTTAGGGATAATTATGATAGAACTTTAGAACAATACCCTTTCATCAACTCAAACGTACAAGTAACTAGGGTAGAAATATGGATTACCAACCGTAGTAATAATACTGAAAACGTTCGTAATATTGTTGCTTTACAAGATATTGGGGAATCAAATTCAGAAAATATTGGTCTTACTGTACCACCAGGAGGGTTTATCAATAAGCCTCGAAGTTCATTTCCAGATAATAGTAATAACGACTTTAATCCCTTTGGTATAAATGATCCTTCCGTACCTTCTGTTTTAAACAGTGCAATACGTGATGTGGCGACAGTCCAATCTGGTTTTGGAGGCGTTCCTGTTCAACAAGGAGTTGATTATGTAGTTCAGGAAAACGTAAGAAAGTTACAGCCAAGTGAATATACTTTACATCCACAATTGGGTTATGTCTCTTTAAACCAACGGTTGAGTAATGATGAAGTACTCGGGGTGTCATATCAATTTACCGTAAATGGAGAAGTCTATCAAGTGGGTGAATTTTCCAATGATGGAGTAGAAGCTACAGGTACCGGTAATACTGGTGGTGACAATGATCCAAATGTTCCACCTCAAGGAGGTATAGAAGGAGTGGCTCAAAACTTAGTGGTTAAAATGTTGAAAAGTAACATCACCAATGTTGAAGAACCGGTTTGGGACTTGATGATGAAAAACATCTATTCTATTGGTGCTTTTCAATTAGAGCAAGAAGATTTTAAAATGAATATTCTTTATACTGACCCTTCTCCACTTAACTATATTACTGGTGTAGATGGTGTGCCGTTGCCGGAAGACGTTGAAAGTACAACATTGCTTCGAGTGTTTAATTTAGATAGATTAAATTTTAACGGAGATCCACAACAAGGAGGAGACGGTTTCTTTGACTTTTTGCCAAATATTACAGTTGATACACAAAACGGTCAAATAATATTTACTTCAGTAGAACCTTTTGGTAAATACTTATTCGACAAGTTAGATAATACACCAGGAGGTGTTGAAAATTATAATGTGCCATCTACTTATAACGCCAATCAAAATAAATACGTGTTTAGAACTTTATATACTTCTACAAAAACACAAGCAGAACAAGAAGACAGCGATAAAAACAAGTTTCAGTTAAAAGGTAGTTATAAATCTACTGGAGCAGATGGTATCCCAATTGGAGCCTTTAATATTCCACAAGGTTCGGTTACAGTTACAGCTGGAGGGCGTGAATTAGTTGAAGGCGTAGATTACACCGTAAATTATCAACTAGGAAGGGTTCAGATTTTAGACCCGTCATTATTGAATTCTAATACGCCTATACAGATTTCTACTGAAAATAATACGTTGTTCGGGCAGCAGACCAAACGTTTCACAGGTCTAAATGTAGAACACAAATTCAGTGATAAATTTCAAGTTGGAGCTACGTACTTGAATTTAAACGAACGTCCTTTAACGCAAAAGTCTTCTTACAATGCAGAGCCTATTAATAATACTGTTTTTGGGTTCAATGCAAATTATTCTACCGAAGTTCCATTTTTAACAAGATTGGTAAATAAGTTACCTAATATTGATACCGATGTAGAATCGAACGTATCATTACGAGGTGAATTTGCTTATCTAATGCCTGGAGCACCAAAAGTTTCAGATTTTGATGGAAAAGCGACAGTATATGTTGATGATTTTGAAGCCTCACAGACCGAGTTAGATATTAGTACACCAAACACGTGGTTCTTAGGAAGCACCCCAGTAGGTTTTGGTGGAGAAATTTCAAACGAATTATCCTATAACTACAATCGGGCACGATTGGCTTGGTATACCATAGACCCTATTTTTTATAGTTCACAACGTCCAGAAGGAATAACAGATGAAGACCTTTCATCTCCTTTTACAAGAAGAATTTTTAGAGACGAAATTTTTCCTGAACAAGATATTATACAAGGGCAAACACAGGCTTTGTTTTCGTTGGATTTAGCTTATTTTCCTTCTGAAAGAGGACCATATAACTTTAACCCACAAGCTTCAGGCGGAAATACATTGCCAAACCCTCAAGATAGGTTTGCAGGTATTTCTAGACAATTGACCACCACAGATTTTGAACGGTCTAATGTAGAGTATATTCAATTTTGGGTAATGGATCCCTATATCTATGAAGAAACAAGCGGACAGACTGGTGGATCCATCAATTTTAATTTAGGTAATATTTCCGAAGATTTACTGAAAGATGGAAGAAAGCAATATGAAAACGGATTACCTGAAAATGGCAGTGATGAGAATACCATCCCTACCATTTTTGGAAAAGTACCAACCAATCAATCACTTGTTTATACATTTGATACCGAGGGACAAGAACGTACCAATCAAGACATAGGTTATGATGGGCTTAATGATGCAGGTGAGGCTGCTATGTTCACAGACTTCGGTAACCTTGCCGATCCTGCGAATGATAATTATCAATACTTTCTACAAGCAGATGGCGATGTGATTAATAGATACCGTCAATATAACGGAACTGAAGGTAACTCTCCTGTAGAAGTTACAGACGTTAATCGCGGTTCAACCACACAACCAGACGTGGAAGACATTAACCGTGATAATACCATGAATACGGTAGATGCCTATTTTGAATATAACGTTCCAGTATTTCCAGGGATGGATAAAAGTAATAACGAATATATTACTGATGTAAAAGAAATACAAGTAACCACACCTAACAACGAAACAATCGATGCTCGTTGGGTACAATTTAAAATACCAATTAGTGACCCAGACCAGACCATTAATGGAATTTCAGATTTTAGATCTATCCGTTTTATGCGAATGTATCTTTCACAGTTCTCTGAAGCGACAGTGTTACGTTTTGGTACGCTAGAATTGGTGCGAGGTGATTATAGAAGATATACACAAACACTCGATTTAACCGGAGAAGATCCTGAAATGGATGATACTGTCTTTGAAAGTGAAGCAGTTAATATTGAAGAAAACGAGAACAGACAACCAATTCCTTATGTGTTGCCTCCTGGAGTGTTGCGTGAACAATTGAATAACAACAACAACTTGATTCGTCAAAACGAGCAATCCCTTGCGCTACGGGTTAATGGATTGGAGCCTGGCGATGGCCGTGGAGTTTATAAAAATTTCAACGTGGATATGCGTCAGTATAAAAACTTAGAAATGTTTATCCACGCAGAGTCGTTACAGAATGAAGCAGCTTTGGCTGATGGTGAAATGGTTGCGTTTATGCGCTTGGGGAATGACCTTTCACAAAACTACTACGAAATTGAAATCCCGTTAAACCCAACCTCTTTTGGATCAACTTCTCGAGAAGAAGTATGGCCTGCTGAAAACCGAATAAACTTACCGTTGGCGTTGCTTCAAGAAGTAAAAACACGCGTATTGGGAGCAACAGAACCACCTGAAGATCTAACGCAACCTGTTTATTTTGATCAGTCGGAACTCGACCCTAATTACTCAGGTCCTGAAAATGAAATGCGTATTGGTATTAAAGGAAACCCGAGTTTTGGTAATGTACGTACTATTATGTTGGGTATGAAAAATAGAGAAACCAATACTAGCGATATTGCTGGAGAAGTTTGGTTTAACGAATTGCGCCTTTCTGAACTTAAAAATGAAGGCGGTTGGGCAGCAGTTGCTACGCTTGATGCGAATATGGCCGACTTTATGAACGTAAGTGCAACTGGAAGAAGAAGCACCGTTGGTTTCGGCTCTGTAGAACAAGGACCAAACCAAAGAAGCCGTGAAGACATAAAACAGTATGATGTTGTTACTAACTTTAACTTAGGACAATTACTTCCAGAAAAATGGGGTATCCAGTTGCCATTTAACTACGGTCGTTCTGAAGAATTGATTACCCCACAATACGATCCCGAATTTCAGGATATTGAACTAGACACGCGTCTTGATAATACCGACGATGAAGATGAGAAAGAAGATATTAGGCAACGATCTGTAGATTATACTAAGCGACAAAGTATAAACTTTATAGGTGTTCGGAAAGATAGGACTGGTGATAAAAAGCCTATGCCGTATGATATTGAAAACTTTACCTTTTCATATTCTTACAATCAGGTAGATCACCATGATTTTGAAATCGAAGATGCCTTGGATCAAAATGTGCGTTTAGGTGGAACGTATAATTTTAATTTTGATCAAAAACCTTACGAACCTTTTAAAAAGAATGATTCTCTTTTTACTGGCAAGTATTGGCAGTTTTTGAAAGATTTTAATATCAATTATAAACCAACAAATGTATCGGTAAGTTCAAACATAGTTCGTCAATATAATGAACAGAAATTTAGGGAATTGAACACATTACCAGGTAACATTGGTATTCCTACATTATATCAACGTAATTTCTTGTTTGATTGGGAGTACAATATCAATTATAATTTAACTAAATCACTACGTTTCAATTTTACTTCATCAAACAACAGGCTTGTAACCAATTATTTGGATGATCAAGGTTTTTCAGATGATAGTATTGGTATATGGGATGGATTTTTTGATATTGGAGAGCCTAATCAACATTTTCAGTCTTTACAGTTGAATTACGATTTACCTTTCGACAAATTTCCGTTCTTGAAATTTATTAGGGCAACTTACTCCTATACGGGCGATTTCCAATGGCAGGATGGTAGTGATTTGTTTAACAATATTTCAATACCAAATAATGATGGTACAGGTAGTCAAGTGTATGATTTAGGAAACTCAGTCCAAAACGCAATGACGCATGCCATTAATTCTAATATTGATATGAGTGGCTTTTATCGTTATGTCGGTCTTACTAAGAAAACTAAAAGCAATAATGGAGCAAACGCCCGTAGTGCAGGACAGGGTAATCCCGCTGGTGGGGGTATGGAAGGATTGCGCAATGGCGGCAAAGCCGGTAAAGACGGAGAAGAACAAGAAAACAACAACTCTTTTTCTGTTAGTACAAATAATAATGTATTGGGTAACCAAGGTGGCGCTCAAACAGGTGGCGGTTCATTAAGTACTGGCGATAAAGCTGTTAATACTATTATTGGGTTGGTTACTTCTATTAAGAAAATTAAGTTCAATTATCAAGAAAACCAAGGTATTTTCCTTCCAGGATATACTCAATCCATAGGTTTCATTGGTACGTTGAGACCTACAACCGCTTTTACTTTCGGTAGCCAAGCTGAAATAAGAGAAGAAGCGGCACGTAAAGGGTGGCTTACGTTGTATCCGGAATTCAATGAGCAATATACCGAAGTAGAAAATAGGCAAATGGATGTTCAAGTGAATTTAGAGCCCTTAAATGATCTTACCATAGATATTAACGGAAACCGTTTATATTCTGAAAATTATGCCGAAAACTATATAGTTGAAGATGGGCAATATCGTTCGTTAACGCCAAATACTTTTGGAAACTTTAATATTTCAACTTTATTAATAAAAACAGCATTTAGCGCCAGTGATGAAAATAGTTCTGAAGCATTTGATGATTTCAGAAGTAATAGGCTTGTTATTGCAAACCGACTCGCTGAAGATTATTATGGCGGCGGAAATATTCCACGTGATCCCGACACTGGATATCCAGTAGGTTTTGGTAGAACTAGTCAAAATGTATTACTGCCAGCATTTCTAGCAGCTTATAAAGGAAGCGATGCTTCTAGTGAAAAGAAAGGCTTTTTAAGAGACGTTCCATTGCCAAACTGGGATATAAAATACACTGGTTTAATGAACTTGGATTGGTTTAAAAAACGATTTAAACGTTTTTCGTTGCAACACGGTTATAGAGCTGGTTACACAGTAAATCAATTTCAAAGTAACTTGGATTACGACCGCTTTAACCCTGGTGCTGTAGACCAAGCAGGAAACTTTAAAAGTGAAACTTTATTAAGTAATGTAAACCTTACTGAACAATTTTCACCGTTACTTCGTGTAGACTTTGAGATGAAAAACTCAATAAAAATTCTTGCTGAGTATAGAAAAGACAGAGCGCTATCTTTAAGTTTTGCTAACAACTTACTTACTGAGATACAAGGAGATGAAATTATTCTTGGTTTAGGTTATAGGTTGAAGGATCTTACTATTGGAACTAATTTTGGTGGTAATAAAAAAATACTTAAAAGTGATTTAAACTTTAAAATGGATCTTTCTAGAAGGGATAACAAAACTATTATTCGTTACTTAGATATTGAAAATAACCAAACGACAGCAGGGCAGACTATTTATGGTCTTCAATTTTCGGCAGACTATGCGTTGAGTAAAAATTTGACGGCACTGTTTTACTACGATCATACGTTCTCAGAATATGCCATTTCAACTGCATTCCCACAAACGACAATTAGAAGCGGTATAACCCTTCGCTATAACTTCGGAAACTAAACAACAAAATAAACTTTTTAAGAATTATATATTATGAATTTACCAGCAGACCTAAAATACACGAAAGACCACGAATGGATAAAAATTGAAGGCGATATTGCAACGGTTGGTGTAACCGATTTTGCCCAAGGAGAATTGGGAGATATCGTTTATGTGGAAGTAGAAACTGTAGATGAAACTATGGAAAGAGAAGAAGTTTTCGGAACCGTAGAAGCAGTTAAAACGGTATCTGACCTCTTTTTGCCCCTTTCAGGAGAGATTGTGGAGTTCAATGAAAATCTTGAAGAAGAACCAGAGAAAGTTAATTCTGATCCATACGGCGAAGGATGGATGATAAAAATTAAAATATCAAATCCCGAAGAGGTTGAAGATTTATTAGATGCAGCAGCTTATAAAGAGATTATCGGAGCCTAAAACGCTTGGCATACTAGCCATAGCTTATACAGCTTTTATAACCATTATGTTGCTGGTGCCTTCACAAGGCTTGTTGCCTAAACAAGATGGCATCCCGTTTGATAAAGCAGCTCATTTAATTATTAATTGCATATTAATAATGTTTTGGCTTTTGTTTTTTTATATAAAAGAAAACAAAATGATGGCAATAACAACTATATATGCAGTTTTTGCTGTTTGTTTGTTGTATGGCATAATAATTGAAGCCCTACAGTATATGTTTACAACCTATAGACAAGCAGATATGCTTGACGTAGTGGCAAATGTAATAGGACTACTTATAGGTGTAGGCCTTTTTAGAAAGGTAAAAGACAAAATTTACAACTAAATAGTATTTTAGTTTTCAATTGAACTAGAATTTCTATATTTTAGCAATATAATAAATACTCTATTATGGAACCGAAGAAAAACCCTAAAGCGAACATGAATCGCAAGAGCACATTGTTCTTTCAAATAGGAATGATTTTGATGCTTTTGTTAGCATGGCAAGCTATTGAATGGAAAACGTACGATAAATCAGATCTAGACGCCGGAATGGTTGATGTTGGTGATGATCTGGAAGAAGAAGTACCAATTACTCAACAATTAACACCACCACCACCACCACCACCACCACCACCAGCACCTGAAGTGATTGAGGTTGTGGAAGATGAAGAAGAAGTGGAGGAAACCATTATAGAATCTACCGAAGCAAGTCAAGAAGAAGATATCGTTGAAGTAGAAGAAATTGTAGAAGAAGAAGTAGAAGAAGAAATTGCTGATGTACCTTTTGCTGTTATTGAAAACGTACCAGTGTACCCAGGTTGTGAAAACGAAAGTGGAAATAACGCGAAGAAGAGGTGTATGTCAGAAAAAGTACAAAAATTTGTACAGAAAAAATTTGACACAGAGCTTGCTAATGATTTAGGATTGGACGGGAAACAACGTATTTTTGTTCAGTTTAAGATTAACAAAAGTGGTAATATAGTAGATGTACGTGCTCGTGCTCCACACCCAAGATTAGAAAGGGAAGCAGTTGATGTTGTAAAGTCATTACCTAAAATGACACCTGGAAAACAAAGAGGGAAAGCAGTTGGGGTTTTATACTCACTGCCTATCTTATTCCAAGTACAGAACTAAACGCTTTAAATATAGAGTTACAAACGCCTTCAGAAATGAAGGCGTTTTTTATTTGGCATAACCCTTGTATTAGGTTTTATATAGTAACCATTAAATACAACTGTTATGAAATCTTCAAATGAACAACAAGTAAAAAACATTTCAAAAAGAGCCGACAAAAAGAGCATTAACATTCCATGGAATTCAGGTCTTTTTTTTCAATTAGGGATTATAGTCAGTATGGCATTGGTTTTCTTTATTGCTGAAAGCAGTATCGGCTCTACTACTATAAGTAAAGTTCCAGATAATGATTTTTATCTATCAGAACCTGCTATGATGGATTTTGTAGTGGAAGAGCCTATAAAAGAGCTTCCAAAGCCTAAACAAACGCCCATACAAAAACCTAAAAGGCCGAAAATCGCTGTGATAAAAAATACAATTAAAGTAGTAGACAATACAACCCCAACTATAACAGAAACTCCTACTGCAGGAACTGACAGCCCGATTATAAATGTACCTACGTCTCATACTAGCAAACCATCGGAGTCAAAGAAAAAGTATTTTGCGAATACAGTTGAGTTTGTTCCTATATTTCCTGGTTGCGAAGCATTAAAGACAAACAAAGAACGGGTTGCTTGTTTTTCATCAAAAATCAAAACGTTTATAAATAAAAACTTTAAAACTGAACAATTTTCGGGTGCTATCGATAATGGTGAGGTACACCGCATTGATGTTCAATTTCAAATTAATGCCGCTGGGAAAGTAACCGAAATTAAAGCACGGTCTAAATATCAACCTTTTGAAAAAGAAGCCATTCGGGTTATTAATAAACTGCCCGTAATAATTCCGGGTAAACAAGGTGACAGAAGCGTAGATGTGTTGTACAACGTTCCCATTGTTTTTAAAATGGGGTATTAAAATTTTAAAAGCTCTTCTCTTCGAAGGGCTTTTTCTTTTTATCTTTTCAGAAAACGAAAAAACCGTATCTTTCAACAAAATTTGTATCCTACAATGAAGCGTTTTTTTTCAGTTTTGCTCATATTGGCTTGTCTCCCCGCGTTGGCTCAAAAGGTAAGCGGAACCTTTGAAAAATATCCTGTTTTCCCCGAATGCGATAATCAATCCATCGACAACCTTCAAAATTGTTTTGATATGACGTTGCGATCAAAAGTATTTTCAAATTTCAAAGTACCGGAAGTAGTGACTGAGGAGAACTATACAGGCAACGTATCAGTCTTTTTCGAAGTCACAAAAGAAGGAGAGTTTAAAGTACTATATGTTGACGCCATGTACAATGAACTTAAAGAAGAAACGAGACGTGTTTTTGAATCTCTTCCACAGATAAAACCTGCTACCTACAACAGTAATCCTGCTTATGTGCAGTTTACCATGTCTATCCCAATTCCTATCATAGCGGTGCCCGATCAAATGAAAGATGAAGCAGCTGTTTCAGAAACAAAAAAAGTGGAAACCCTTAAAAACGAATACGACAAAATTAAAAACCTACCGTATGACAACGAAGAATATACCAGCCAGATAAACATTCCTTTTTCGCATCATAATTATAGCTTATTCGATCCTGCGTTAAACCGGGTAGGGCAAAACAATCATACTGCACAAAAGCCGTATGTTTATGCTGAAGTTAATAAATACTACAATTTTGAGGCTGAAAACCAAAAGCTGCTAAAGGATAAATCGTCTTGGTTTGGTAAGAAATTGTGGAACGAACATTTGGTTACAATAAAAGATGAAAACTATTGGATTACATTAGATGCTGGAGTCGACCTGCAAGTAGGAAAAGATTTCGATACCGATATTGATACCTATAATAATACGCGTTTGGTTTATACCCAAGGAGGTTTGGGTAAAAACTTCAATTTTTTTGCAGTAATCTATGAAAGCCAAGGGCGCTTTGCTGATTATTTTAACCGCTTTGCTGAAGCTAGAAGACCTGCTGGCGGTAACCCTGCTTTAATACCTGGTCACGGCATAGCTAAAAAATTCAGGAGTGATTCCTATGATTACCCAATTGCAACAGGGCATATTTCTTATGCACCTTCAAAGTATTTTAATTTTCAATTGGGTCACGGAAAAAACTTTTTTGGTGATGGGTATCGATCGTTATTATTAAGCGACAATGCAAGTCCGTATCCATATTTAAAGATAAATACAACTTTCTGGAAACTTAAATACACCAATACTTGGATGTCGCTGCGCGATGTTAGGCCAGAAGTTCAAGATGGGGGGTCGTTTCGCACCAAATTTTTTGCCAATCATTACCTAAGTTACAATGTAACAAAACGGTTGAATATTGGATTGTTTGAATCTGTTGTTTGGGAAAATGATAACGACCGTGGGTTTGATTTTAACTACATAAATCCAGTTATTTTTTACAGGGCTATTGAGTTCTCTACAGGACCGCGTGGTGGAAATGCTTTGATAGGTCTTACTTCAAAATATAAATTTACCGATCGCATAAATGCTTATGGGCAATTGATTATTGATGAATTTTCTTCCAGCGATATTTTTGGAGGCGAGGGAAGTTATAGAAATAAGATTGGTTACCAGCTTGGAGCCAAGTATTACGATGCCTTTGGAGTAGATGGTTTGTATCTACAAGCAGAATACAACCGGGTGCGACCATATACGTATTCGCACAATTCCATTATTTTAAATTATGGGCATAACAACCAATCAATGGCACATACGTTGGGTTCTAATTTTTCAGAATTTATTAGCATTGCTCGGTACCAGAAAGGACGAATTTTTGGGGATTTAAAGTTGATAGTTGCCAAGCGAGGTTTTGAATTCAACACAGAGGAAGATAGCCTCTTTTACGGCGGAAACATCTATGGAACAGAAGACAATCGAGTATCAGATAATGGTAATGAAGTGGCGCAAGGTAACACAGCTGATTTTTTCCACGGCGAATTGCAGGCTGGATATTTAATAAACCCAGCCACGAATCTTAAAATATATGCAAGTTTAATCGTTCGCGATTTTAAACCGGAGGTTGATACTGAAACCGTTTTTGAAAATCAGACTACTTGGTTAAACTTCGGTTTACGCACCGATCTGTTTAATTGGTATTATGATTTTTAAATAAAATAGGATAATCAATTAATTATCTTTTTTTTTCTTTTTTCTCTTTCTGCTGTTGCTTATACTTTTCTTGTAATCGCTCCTCCATACTTCGGTTGTCAACTGGACCTTTTGTCTTTTTTATTTCATTGTAAATAGTCGTGAGCATTTTATCAGTCGAAATAAAACCTTTTCCATACCCCTTTTCGTCATATTGTGAAGTGATATCTTTCATGGCAAGAATGTCTTGAAGCGGTTTTTCTTTTGCGTAATGAAAACTGACTTCTTTATATATGTCTTTAAGCATATTAATGGTAAAAGTAAGATCGTCAATAGATCCTATGCCGCCGTGACCAGGAATAATCTTAGTTTCTTCGTTTATCATCATTTTTATTGTGTTCAGTCCCTTTAAGTATCCATCAATTGAACCGCCGTTTTCGGAATCTATGTAAGGATAGGATCCATTAACAAAAACATCGCCAGTATGTATTACATTGGTTTTTGGAAAATATATAGCTACATCACCATCGGTATGGGCGTTTTCAATATGGAAAGCTTTTATAGTTTCATTGTTATGGTGAAATTCTAAGTTGTTGGTAAAAGTAACCATGGGTAAAGCAGATTCATCAATTTTCTTTTGATCAGAATTTGCGATACTAGCGAGTCGTTCTCGTGCTTTTTCATGCGAGAAAATAACAGCTCCTTCTTTGTTAAACGCCATGTTTCCGCCGGTATGATCACCATGAAAATGAGTGTTAACCAACATTTTAATTGGGTTTTTACTGATTTTTCTAACAGCTTTAAGTATATCTTCTGAAAGTTCTGCGTATTGGTCATCGATCATTAAAATAGATTCTTTTCCGAAGCTTAACCCAATATTACCACCTTTCCCTTGCAGCATGTATACATCGCCATTGACATTAATAATTTTAAGGTTTGTTTTTTCACCTGAGTCGGTTTGTGAAAAAACAACAGTTGTACATAATAGAAGTAATGAAAGGATTGTTTTGTTAATGTTCATCTTTTATGGATTTTATTAGGGTATTAAAATAATAAAAAAGTATAAATAAAGCACTAAGAAAAGATAGAATAAATTGTGGAAATTGGGTAGTTGCTGTATCTTTGCAGCGCAAAAAAAATGAGCTTGTCCGTAACACAAACACAAACTGTTCCTCAAACCCTTGTCAGGAATTTTACCGAGATAACCAAGTTTCGGTTATCAGTCAGTGTGGTATTTTCGTCTGTAGCAGGCTATTTGTTAGGGGCCGAAACTGTTGATTACTATATTTTACTGCTGCTATGCGTGGGAGGTTATTGTATGGTAGGAGCTTCCAATATTTTCAATCAAATTATTGAACGCGATCTGGATGCCTTAATGGATAGGACAAAAGACCGTCCCATTCCAGCTGGCCGGATGCAGGTAAATTCAGCTCTTGTATTAGGAATTGCTTTGACTATTATAGGTTTAGTGGTTTTATATAGTATTAACCCTATTACGGCCATGTTTGGGGCTATTTCAATATTTATGTACGTAAGCTTGTACACGCCACTTAAAACTAAAACTCCCTTGTCGGTATTTATAGGAGCTTTTCCAGGAGCGATACCTTATATGTTGGGGTGGGTTGCAGCTACAAATAACTTCGGTATTGAGCCAGGTACTTTGTTTATGGTGCAGTTTTTTTGGCAATTTCCTCACTTTTGGGCCATAGGGTGGTTTTTGTATGAAGATTATCAAAAAGGAGGCTTCTTTATGTTGCCTACAGGAAAAAGAGATAAAGGAACAGCCATACAAGTGGTTTTGTATACTATTTGGACTGTATTGGCATCATTGATTCCTGCCTTTGGAGTAACTGGTAAACTTTATGTGACCCCAGTAAGTGCTGTAATTATTGGATTATTGGGGGTAGGATTATTATATTATGCTATTCGCCTATTCAAAGAAAAAACAAATAAAGCTGCCAAACAGCTAATGTTGGCAAGTGTTAGTTATATTACACTACTGCAGGTGGTGTATGTGCTAGATAAATTTATACGATAATGGATTATACGGAAGGGACCGAACAACATAAAATAAAGCGTGCCAAAAAAATGATGCTTTGGTTTGGCATTATAAGTCTGTCAATGAGTTTTGCTGGGCTTACTAGTGCTTATGTAGTAAGTAAAGAGCGACCAGATTGGTTAACCGATTTTCAAATTCCGCAGGCGTTTTATAGTAGCCTTGTAGTAATTTTATTAAGTAGTATTACGGTTCATTTAGCGAAAATGGCCATAACCAAAGAACAAAATAAAAAGGGAATGCTCTTTTTAATAGCTACTCTTTTATTAGGATCGGCTTTTGTTTTTTTCCAGTTTAGAGGCTTTTCACAGATAATAGCAAATGGATATTATTTTACTGGAAGCGAAAGTACTATTACTACCTCGTTTATTTATTTAGTGGTGTTATTGCACCTAGCCCACGTTAGTGCGGCGCTAATTTCAATACTAGTTGTAATTTATAATCATTATAAACTAAAATATACAAACGGCAAAACCCTTGGAATTGAACTAGCTGCTACTTTTTGGCATTTTGTTGATATACTATGGATTTACCTGTTTTTGTTTTTCTATTTCGTTAGATAAAAATTAATCGTATTTTTGAACCCTATTTTTAAACCAAATTCTTTGTATGGAAGCTACCGTTGTTGAAACAGGTACCGAAGGAAAAACTTGGGGAGGAGGTAACCGACCATTAAAAGCCAGTTATGGCAAAATGATGATGTGGTTCTTTATTGTCTCTGATGCCCTTACTTTTTCAGGATTTCTTGCCGCTTATGGATTCTCAAGATTCAAATTTATAGACTCTTGGCCAATAGCCGATGAAGTGTTTACACACTTTCCTTTTTTACATGGTGTAGAAGCACCTATGTATTATGTGGCTTTTATGACTTTCATACTGATATTCTCATCGGTTACGATGGTGTTGGCGGTAGATGCAGGGCATAAAATGCAAAAAAGTAAGGTAACCTTTTATATGTTCCTAACAATCATTGGAGGTCTTATTTTCGTAGGTTCTCAAGCTTGGGAATGGAATACTTTCATTAAAGGAGAATATGGTGCGGTAGAAACTAATGGAGGTAAAATTCTTCAATTTTTAAATACAGAAGGAGAGCGTGTGGCTCTTGCAGATTTTGCAACACACATTCCAACAGCTCGACAAGTTCATAATGAAAGTGAAGGGGTTTGGTATAATGCCGAACCAACACAAACATCTTTTACTTTTGAAGAAGTGAAAGCTGGATTCTTGGCTAATGATAATTTATTAGTTAGAACACAATACCTTAATGAACACGGAGAGCCTACTGTGCTTTCTAGAAAAGAGTCTGTTGATAAAATAGCGAATGACGGAAAACTAGTGGTAGAAGGTGCAAACCTTAAACATAATGAATATGGTCCACCACTATTTGCAGATTTCTTTTTCTTTATAACAGGTTTCCACGGTTTTCACGTTTTCTCAGGAATTGTAATTAATATTATTATATTCTTTAATGTGGTTATTGGTACTTACGAAAGAAGAGGAAGTTACGAAATGGTTGAAAAAGTAGGTCTATATTGGCACTTTGTAGATCTTGTATGGGTGTTTGTATTTACATTCTTTTACCTTGTTTAAGCAGCTTAAAAATTAAAAAATGGCACACGACAATCATAATTTAGCAATCTTTAGAGGAGCAGTTAAGTTTAAAAGTAACCAACAGAAAATATGGGGCGTCTTCGTTTTCCTTTCTATAGTTACTATAATAGAAGTTGTATTAGGTATTATTAAACCAGCATCTTTAACCGAGAATACATTCTTGGCAATGAAACTGCTAAACTGGGTGTTTATAATACTTACAATTGTTAAGGCATATTATATTACTTGGGACTTTATGCACATGCGCGACGAGAAATCTGGTTTACGTCGTTCAGTAGTATGGACAGCTATTTTCTTAATAGCTTACCTTATATTGATATTATTAATTGAAGGGGATTATATTTATGAAGTGTATAAAAACGGAGCGGTTAAATTTGACTTCTAGCCTTTTCTATAAATCTATATAAAAAAGTCCGGTGATAAACCGGACTTTTTGTTTTTAGAGTATTTAAAAATTAACTTTAAAAGATTGCCCATACACCTTTTACCCTGTATTTTTGCATTCCAAAATATGATGTTATGAAGCAACATTCGTTCAAGAAATATTTGGTTATTTTTATTTTGTTTGCCCTACCTATTACGGCCTATATGTTTTTTGCTTCTGGCGTTAATAACTTTGCGAAACTTCCTACTTTAACAAAGTCTGTACAGAGCCTCAATGAATTTAAATTGAAAGACGGTACTCCAGTGCATTTGGAAAATAACATTACAGTTTTAGGGTTCTTTGGTAAAGATCCAATGGTAGCTAAAGTGGGGGCTTATAACTTGGCTCATAAAATCTATAAAAAAAACCATGAGTTTAAAGACTTCCAGATTATTTTTATAGTTCCTGAAGAAGCAAAACAACAATCTCTAGAGTTAGAAACTAAGTTAGCTGAAATTGTAGATACAGACCACTGGAAATTCGCCTATGGTTCTCCACAAGCAATCGAAACTGTCTTCACTTCCCTACAAAGTAACTTTGATTTAAATAGCTCTTTGGCTACTCCTTATGTTTTTATAATAGATAAGGAACAAAACTTACGTGGAAGAAACGAAGATGAAGATGTAGGTAAGTTGTATGGTTATGACTCTAGGGAAATAGCTGAGATTAATAACAAAATGAGCGACGATATTAAAATAGTGTTGGCAGAATATCGTTTGGCTTTAAAGAAAAATAATGCCAAACGGGAAATTTAAATTTGTACTAAACTTAAAGAGTATATATTTTGAAAAAGTATTCATACATAGGGATTACCGCCATTATATTAATTTTTGGGATATGGGCTATTCCAAAAATAATCGATCGCTTAAGCCACGGAGATGTTGTTGAAAATGATCGGATGAGTAATAAAGCGAATATCTCAGGTATTTCTAATAGCGCTGATGAAAATGAGATGGTTACTATCAATAAAATCCCTGATTTTAAGTTCGTAAATCAAAATAACGACACTATTTCAAACAAAGATTACCAAGGGAAAGTGTATGTAGTTGAATTCTTCTTTTCTACCTGCCCAAGCATCTGTCCCGTTATGAATACGAATATGCTAAAAGTGGAAGAGGTTTTTAAAAATGAAAATGATTTTGGAATTGCTTCTTTTACTATTGATCCCGAACACGATACACCACAGGTTTTAAAAGAATATGCTGATAGTTATGGTGTCGAGCATCCGCATTGGAATTTTCTTACTGGAAACAAAAAAGACATTTTAAAGCTTTCTAATGATGGTTTTAAGCTATACGCCGCTGAAAGCCCTGAGGCAGAAGGTGGTTTTGAGCATTCAGGAATGTTCGCTCTTATAGATAAAGAAGGTAATATCCGTTCTAGAATCGATAAAAACGGAAATCCGATTATCTATTACAATGGCTTAGAAGAGGAAGGCATACAGATGCTAATTGAAGATATTAAAAAATTATTGTAGCATGTCACAAAATACTTCAAAAAGCACAAAAAGATATAATATCTGGATTTGGATACTGTCTATAGTTATTCCTATTGTGGTTGCGGTCCTCTTTACCGTGCGGATACCAGGGGTGGAGAGGCTTGATTTTTTACCGCCAATCTATGCAACAACTAATGCCATTACGGCTATTTTGTTGGTTCTAGCTGTTATTCAAATAAAAAAAGGGAATCGCAATACGCATGAGTTGTTAATGAAATCGAGTATTGTTTTATCGGCATTATTTCTAATAATGTATGTAATCTACCATATGACTTCAGATTCTACTCCTTATGGAGGGGAAGGAGCAATACGGTATGTATATTTCTTTATTTTAATAACTCACATTGTATTATCAATTACTGTTATACCTTTTGTATTGTTAACGTATGTCCGGGCAATTTCAGGGCAATTTCAAAAGCATAAAAAAATAGCAAGAATAACCTTTCCTCTTTGGTTGTATGTTGCAGTAACTGGAGTAATCGTGTATCTAATGATTTCTCCTTATTATTAAGATTATGAAAACTAAATTTTTTGTACTCATATTTATTCTATTTGTAGTAGTTCTTCCCGCAGATGCTCAATGTGCAATGTGTCGTGCAGTTTTAGAAAATGAAGACGGAGGCAGTGCGGCCAAAGGGATTAACAATGGTATTGTGTACCTTATGATTTTTCCTTACTTATTAATTGGCGGTATTGGTTATGCTATTTACAAAATGCGGAAAAAAGCAAAAAAAGCTTAAAATTAACATCGAGCCTGTAACAAAAAGGTTTTAAAATAGTCTTATATACAAAGACTCTTGCCAACCAAGCCTGTAAGTCTTATCAAAAATTTCACAAATTAATCCTTTAATAGTATTTCTTTGTGTTTTATTTATTTACTATGATAGAAATCAAAGACTTACATAAATCATATCACATGGGGAGCAATTCGCTTCACGTTTTAAAAGGGATAAATTTTAATGTTTCTGAAGGAGAGATGGTTTCTATTATGGGGTCGTCAGGTTCAGGAAAATCTACTTTACTCAACATTTTGGGTATTTTGGATGAAGCCGATGAAGGTACTTACCACTTAGATGGTACCGAAATTAAAAATCTTAATGAGCGAGTAGCCGCAAAATACAGAAACAAATTTCTTGGTTTTATTTTTCAGTCGTTTAACCTTATCAATTATAAGTCTGCGCTGGATAATGTTGCTATGCCGCTATACTATCAAGGTGAAAAAAGGAATACTCGTACCGAAAAAGCGATGCATTATCTGGAAAAAGTAGGATTGGCAAATTGGGCCGGTCATTTACCTAATGAACTTTCTGGTGGTCAAAAACAACGTGTAGCGATTGCTCGCGCACTTGCCAGCGACCCCAAGGTGCTATTAGCAGATGAGCCTACCGGAGCATTAGACACGAAGACTTCTTATGAAGTAATGGAATTAATACAAGGCATTAACGATGAAGGCAAAACTATTTTGGTCGTAACTCACGAAGACGATATAGCTCATATGACCAAACGTATCGTAAACTTGCAAGATGGTATTATTTTAGATGATTCCGTAGTCAAACAAGTGCGCGCTAAAGAAGCAAAAGAAAAAGCATTGGCTCATGTTTAATTTAGAGCGCTGGCAAGAAATATTCGAAACAATCCGCAAAAATAAATTGCGGACTTTCTTAACGGGTCTTTCCGTCGCTTCAGGTATTTTTATATTAGTCATACTCTTGGCAATTGGGCAAGGAATGCAAAATGGTATCTCTTCGGAATTTGAAAACGATGCTGCAAATAGAATTCAGGTATGGGCAAATGTTACTTCAGAAGAATATAAAGGGATGAACCCTGGTCGCCGTATACAGTTAGATAACCAAGATTACGAGTTGGCCGAAGCCAAAAATAGCGATAAGCTGGAATACAAATCAGGGGTTTTTAGTAATTGGGGTGTCTTAACATCCTATAATGGTGAAACAGGGTCGTACCGAGTTGAAGGTGTTCGTGGTGATTATCAATTCTTGGAAAATGAAAGCATTGTTGCGGGGCGTTACATCAATCAAAGTGATTTAGATGGATATGAAAAAGTAACCATTTTAGGAAATCGGGTTTATCAAGATCTCTTTAAAGGAAAAAATGCCATTGGGGAGTATATTTCAATTACAGGAATAAAGTTTAAAGTAGTTGGTATTTATACAGATCCGGGTGGAGAACGCGAAGAAACACGAATGTTTATTCCGCTAACGACGGCACAACGGGTTTTTAACGCAGGAAATAACTTGCGTTCCTTGGTTTTTACATTAAAACCTGAAGATAAATTTGAAGATGCCGTGGCTGCTTCCGAAGCATTCTCCAATCAATTAGAAAGTGATCTTAAAACGCGTCATACTGTTGCTCCCACTGATGAACGTGCTATAAACGTCAATAACTCTTTAGAAAACGCAAAACGATTTTACGACCTTATGGATATGATTCGTTATTTCTTTTGGGGTGTTGGTATTTGCACCATCATTGCTGGAGTTGTAGGTGTAAGTAACATCATGCTCATTATTGTAAAAGAGCGTACTAAAGAAATTGGTATACGGAAAGCTATTGGCGCACAACCCTTGTCTATAATAGGAATGATTTTACACGAATCGGTTTTTGTAACCGCCATTGCTGGATTTATTGGTTTAATTTCTGGCCTACTCCTAATCGAGTTTGTGGGCCCATTGATAGAAACCAATTTTATAAGCAATCCATCAGTAGATTTTGGTGTAGCCATCACTACGGTTATTATTCTGGTAATCGCAGGAGCCATTGCTGGATTTTTTCCTGCCTATAGAGCCTCAATTATTAAACCCATAGTAGCATTACGTGATGAGTAAGATATTTAGCAGGGATAGTTGGAGCGAAATAATACAAGCGCTAAGTTCAAATTGGTTTAGGACGATTTTGACTGCCTTTGGCGTCTTATGGGGCATCTTTATCCTCGTTATATTATTAGCTGCTGGTAATGGTCTTGAAAATGGCGTTAAACAAGGATTTAGCGGAATGGCGACTAACTCTATGTTTATGTGGGCCCAAACAGCATCAAAACCCTACAAGGGATTGCCAAAAGGCCGTCGGTACAATTTTAAAACAGGAGATGTGGCTGCCATAAAACAAAACGTGCCAAATCTACGCTACGTTTCTCCTCGAAATCAGCTTGGTGGCTTTAGAGGTGCTAACAACGTTACTCGTGGTTTAAAAACCGGGGCGTACAATGTATATGGTGATTATCCTGAAATTATAAAACAACAGCCCATGGATATTACTTCTGGGCGGTTTATAAATTATTCTGATATTAATGAAAAACGTAAAGTAGCCATTATAGGGGAATCTGTGAAAACAGGATTGTATGATCCAGGTGAAGAGCCTATAGGGACCTATATAAAAATCAATGGTGTAAACTTTATGGTAATTGGCACTTATAAAAAGAAATCAAACGGTGGAGGAGATGCGGAAGAGGCTCAAAAAGAAATTTATGTTCCGTTCACTTCTTTTTCACAAGCTTTTAATATGGGCGAAACGGTAGGCTGGATGGCTATTACTGCTCAAGATGGATCTTCTATTACTAAGTTGAAAGAACAAGTATTCGATGTTATAAAACTGCGACACTCCATTCATCCTGAAGATGATCGTGCAGTGGGTAATTTCGATTTATATGAAGAGTATAGTAAAATAAATGGCCTCTTTGTAGCACTTAATTTTGTAGCCTACTTTGTGGGTATACTAGTATTGCTCTCTGGAATAATCGGGATAAGTAATATTATGTTGATTGTAGTAAAAGAACGAACTAAAGAAATAGGCATCCGTCGAGCGTTGGGAGCAACGCCTTGGAGTATCCGTTCTCAGGTGTTATTAGAATCAATTTTCTTAACCATTATTTCAGGAATGGCTGGTATTGTTTTGGCTTCCGGAGTTTTGGCACTCGTTAATTATGTTATGGAAGGAATGGACACTAGTGAAATGATGTTCTTAAACCCTTCAGTAAATATAGGTGTGGTAATGATTGCGCTAATAATATTGATAGTTTCAGGATTATTGGCAGGGTTAATACCTGCACAAAATGCAATAAAAGTAAAACCCGTAGATGCGCTACGGACTGAATAAATTAAACGTTTAACCTTTAAAAATACCGGTTTGCACCGGCATTCAAGATGAAAAAAACAGGAACTATTGTAATTCTCGTTGGTATTGTACTGCTATTTTCCGTGGCTATGTTTTGGTTATGGCAAAAAAATGCAGAAGACCCTATTGTTTATGAAACGCAATCGCCTACAACTGATAGTATTATAAAAAAGACCGTAGCAACAGGAAGTATTGTGCCTAAAGAAGAAGTGTTGATCAAACCAAATATTTCAGGTATTATAGATCAAATTTTTGTTGAAGCGGGGAATACTGTGGAGCGTGGTGATTTAATAGCAAAGGTTAAGGTGGTTCCTAATGTTTCATCTTTAACTAGTGCAAAAAACAATATTAATGCTGCCCGTACACAAGTGGAAACGGCGCGATTGGCTTTTGAAAACCAAAAAAGTATTTACAATCGTCAAAAAGAATTATTTGAAAAAGGCGTAGTTTCGGCGAATGAGTTTGACAATGCACAATTAGCATATAATCAAGCACAACAACGTTTTAAGCAAGAAGAAGTAAATCTTACGGGAGCTCGCCAAAACTACGATATTGTAAAAACGGGTACTACCAGCGGTTTAGGGGCTTCAGCAAATACCGAAATTAAAGCTACTGTTTCAGGGATGATACTTGATGTTCCCGTAAAAACAGGAAATCAGGTAATCGAGGCGAACAACTTTAACGATGGTACTACCATTGCTACTCTGGCCGATGTGGATAAAATGATTTTTGAAGGAAAAGTAGATGAAAGCGAAGTAGGAAAAATTAAAGAAGGTCTTCCTCTGGAAATTACTGTCGGAGCTATTGAAAATCAGAAATTCGATGCGGTGTTAGACTATATTGCTCCAAAAGGTGTAGACGAAAACGGTGCCATTCAATTTGAAATTAAAGGAACTTTAAAGAGAATCGATACTACCACTTTTATTCGTGCTGGTTTAAGTGCCAACGCTTCTATTATTTTAGCGCGTGCAGATGATGTTATGGCAATTAATGAAGCTTTAGTTCAGTATGATTCTAAAACACAACAACCCTATGTTGAAGTTGAAACTGGTGATCAAGAATTTAAACGAAAAGATGTTGAATTGGGTGTGAGTGACGGAATAAAAGTAGAGGTGTTAAGTGGAATTTCAAAAGAAGATAAAATCAAGGTTTGGAACCAAATAAAACCTGCACAATCTATGTAAAGAGAATAGGTTTTATATATTTTTTTAAAATACCTGTAACACTTTCAAGAAACTAAAGACTTATGCATCAACTACAATCAAATATGAAAAAATTAGCGGTTATAGTATTACTTCTTGCTTTCGGATTTACCGGGCAAGCCCAAGATAATAAAGAATGGACTTTAACAGAATGTGTTGAATATGCGTTGGAGAACAATATTTCCATAAAGCAAAGTCAGTTAGACGTTAGAGTTACCGATACGGAAAAACTAGAAGCGATAGGTAATTTTGTTCCTTCTTTAAATGGTAATGCATCTTACACTACCAATACAGGAGCAAGTATTAACCCAGTAACCAATGCTTTTGAAAATGAAACATTCTCATCATTTACCACGGGTATTAATTCAAGTTTGACTTTGTTTGATGGATTACGAAATGTTCGCGAATTGCAACGCTCCAAGCTTTC